>JBEBHD010000328.1:0-4440 GCA_040080915.1 Saprospiraceae bacterium | reverse complement strand
CTTTATAAAAAGGATGTTTTTGAACTTGTTTTGAATAATATGGCGTAAAAATATACCAATATTCATTCCTTTTCAAAATTCTCCGTGCTAAGAAATCTTGCTGCGAACAATCAACGTATACTTTTCAAGTCCCGGGGGATTTTTAAATTAAACTATTTTGGCCAAAAAGGTAGTCATCATCGGTTCTGGTTTTGCGGGCCTCTCGGCGGCTTGCTGTTTGGCAAAGGCTGGTTGCGAGGTGACCGTTTTGGAAAAAAACAGCACGCCGGGTGGGCGGGCGCGGCAGCTTCAAGCGGAGGGTTTTCATTTTGACATGGGTCCGAGTTGGTATTGGATGCCGGATGTTTTTGAACGTTTTTTTGCAGAATTTGACAAAAAGCCCCGCGATTTCTACGACTTGGTGCGACTCGACCCTTCGTACCGCGTCTTCTTTGAAGGGAAGAACATCATGGATTTGCCCGCCGGAGTGGACGCGGTACAGAGTTGTTTTGAAAATATCGAGCCTGGCAGCAGCCCCAAACTTCAGCAATTTTTGGCAGCAGCCCAATTCAAATACGAGTTCGGCATGCGCGAATTTGTCCATCGCCCCGGGCATTCGCCGCTGGAATTTTTTGATCTGCGTGTTTTCAAGGCCGTGTTTCGGCTCCAACTTTTCCGCTCGATTTCCCGTGAGGTTCGGAGCCTGTTCAAAGATTCACGGCTTGTCCGGCTGCTCGAATTCCCCGTACTTTTTCTCGGCTCGACCCCTGAAAAAACGCCCGCGTTGTACAGTTTGATGAATTACGCCGACATGGTTTTGGGTACTTGGTATCCGATGGGCGGCATGGCAAAAATCGTGGATGCCATGTTCGAATTGGCGCTCGAAATGGGGGTTAAATTTGAGTTTGGCTGCAAAGTTGAAAAAATTCAAGTCGAAAATGGCCGCGTCACCAAATTATTAGCCTTGGGCGGGCGCGAATTTGCCGCAGCCGCAGTCGTTGCCGCAGCCGATTACCACCATGTCGAGCAGGAGTTGTTGGAAAAACAGCATCGGCAATATAGTGAGCGGTATTGGCGATCGCGGGTCATGGCACCTTCCTGCCTACTTTTTTTCCTCGGGGTAAAAGGCCGTTTGAAGAATCTGCGCCATCACAACCTCTTTTTCGATAGCGATTTTCGGCAGCACGCCCGCGAGATTTACGAGTCGCCCGTATGGCCTTCCGACCCGCTTTTTTATGTCTGCGCACCCTCCGTAACAGATACTTCGGTGGCTCCTTCCGGCTGCGAGAACCTGTTTGTACTCATCCCAATCGCTTCCGATTTGGCGGATTCGGAGGCCGTTCGGGAAAAATATTACCAACTTGTGATGGGGCGACTCGAAGACTTGACCGGGCAAAACATCCGCGACCAAGTGGTTTTCAAACAAAGTTTTGGTGGCTCGGATTTCAAAAGCGAGTACCACGCTTTCCGGGGGAACGCCTACGGTCTGGCAAACACGCTGCTGCAAACGGCTTTTCTGAAACCAAAAATGAAGAACAAAAAAGTCAAAAATCTCTTTTTCGCAGGCCAACTGAGCGTCCCCGGACCAGGCGTGCCGCCCGCGCTGATTTCCGGGCAAATCGTGGCCAAAGAAGTGCTAAAAATTCTACATGATTGAACTTTTCAACCAAACTTGTCAAGATTGCAGCCGCCTGATAACAGAGCGGTACAGCACCTCGTTTTCGGCGGGCATCCGGGCTTTCGACCCCAAATTCAGGTCGCCGATTTATTCGGTGTATGCTTTTGTGCGTTTTGCCGATGAAATCGTGGACACTTTTCACAATTGCCCGCAGGCTGAATTGCTGGACACTTTCCGGCAAGACACTTGGCGGGCTATCGAAAAGCGCATCAGTTTGAACCCCGTTTTGCAGGCATTTCAGCAAGTCGTTCATCAGTTTGGCATCGAACGCGCACTCATTGAGGCGTTTTTGGAGAGCATGGAAATGGATTTGCACCAAAACCGTTTTGCCCAAAAATCGTATGACGAATACATTTACGGCTCGGCAGAGGTGGTTGGGTTGATGTGCCTGCGCGTTTTTTGCGAGGGCGACCGCGAGCAATTCGAGCGGCTCAAATCCCCAGCGCAAAGCCTCGGTGCGGCCTTCCAGAAAATCAATTTTTTGCGCGACTTGAGATCCGATTTTGAAGAGCGTGGCAGGGTTTATTTCCCCGGGGTGGATTTTCACAATTTCACCGCCGAGGATAAGCGCGAAATTGAAAAAGACATCAAGCGAGATTTTGACGCAGGCTATCTTGGTATTTTGCAATTGCCCTCCGGCGCGCGTTTTGGGGTTTACCTGGCTTATGTTTACTATTTGAAACTCTTTAAAAAAATCCAAAACACGCCGCCCAACAAGGTTCGGGAGCACCGAATCCGGGTGTTGAACAGCGAGAAAATGCTGCTGCTTTTCCAGTCTTCTTTAAAAATGAAACTAAATCTCATCTAATGCTCAACTTGCTTATCACGCTCGCTGCAGCCGCCGGCATGGAATTCGTGGCTTGGTTTGCCCACAAATACATCATGCACGGCCTGCTCTGGAAATGGCACGAAGACCACCACAAACCGGACCGGGAATCGGGCAGTTTTTGGGAGAAGAACGACCGCTTTTTCCTTGTGTTCGCCACTCCGGGCATTGCTTGCCTCGCCGCAGGGAGTTTTGGCGGGCCGCGCTGGCTGTTTTTTGTCGGCCTCGGCATTACGATTTACGGGGCGATTTACTTTTTGATACACGATGTTTATGTCCACCGCCGCTTTAAGTGGTTCAAGCATTTGGACAACAGGTATTCGCGTGCCATCCTCCGAGCGCACGGGGCACACCACGCCAAGACGACCAAAGAGGGCTGCGAATCCTTTGGTCTTTTGGTTGTGGACTCCAAATTTTTTAAGAAAAGGAGAAAATGAGCGTCGGGAAATTCTCAGGAGAATGGCTGTTTTGGGCTGCTATGTTTTTGGTTTTGGCCTTGCTTTGTTCCACCAGCGAGGTGCAACCAAGCAATTTGATGACAGCCGTACAGCCTGTTCTATGCCTTGGTTTTTTGGAGACGCGGTGGTTGTACACCGGCGTTTTGGCTTTTACGTTTTCGTTTCCGCTCATTTTCGGCTTTCTCCCGCAACTCAAATTTTACAAAAAATGGCCACGCTTTTTTGCCGCCAACCTGGCCGTTTCGGCTGTTTTTATCGCGTGGGATGTGTATTTCACGCAGCTCGGCGTGTGGGGCTTTTCCGAAAAATATACCATTGGTTGCCAAATGCTGGGTCTGCCTGTGGAGGAGTGGCTATTCTTTGTGTGCGTCCCGGCAGCCTGTGTTTTTATTTACGAATCGCTGAACCACTTTTTGAAAAGTGAGCCGCTTGTCGCCCGTTTTTCAAAAAACCTGACCCGAGTTTTAGCACTCCTTTGCTTCATGGTCGGGATTATCTTTTGGGAGCATCTCTACACCGCTACCACGTTTTTGGGCTGCGGTTTTATTCTTTTTTACCAACTGTACTTTGTCAAGCATTCTTTCCCTGGGCGGTTTTACTTGGCCTACTTGCTCTCTTGCCTGCCGTTTTTGTTAGTCAACGGCGTGCTGACGGGGATGTTCACCCAAAGCCCCGTAGTGCTGTACAACTCGGAGGAATACCTCGGTTTCCGGGTGGGTACGGTTCCCGGGGACGACTTTGCGTACTCTTTTTTGATGCTGTTTGCCAATGTTGCCCTCTATGAAAGCAAGGTTTTGAGTGGCAATTTCCGATCATCAACGAATTAGGGTGAAATGAGTTTTTTTAAGCCAGAAATCTGGGGTCATAGTCCCTATATTCCCACCGCATGATGGGGTTTGTCGGAGGCTCACCTCAAATTGTACTGCCTCCGCAGCGTCGCACTCGCATTGCCCGGCATCAGCATGCCGAACGGGTAGTACTGCTGGGAGGAGAGCACGTCCGCTTCGTACCACTGGATGGCCGTGCCGCTGGAGGCCCGCCCGCGCTTGCGGTCGGTGATGACCGCCAGCACGTTGCCAAGGTGGTTGCTCACCTCGTAGCGCTTCCAGCCCTCAAAGATAATGTAGTGGCACGAATCGCACGCGTGCGGATTTTCCGGTACGGTGGGGTACAGCATCTGCTCCGGCTGTACGTAGCCCACGCGCGAGGAACCGTAGATGTGCTGCTCCATTAGTTTGAAGGAGTCCAAATACGTCGTGCCCGACACGGTACGCTTCCACAGTTTGTATGTGGCCATCACGTTGCCCTGCGCGTCGCGGACATAATATTGAGACCTTTCCCAGCCACGCCCGATCTCGTACTTGGCCACGCGGTTTTGCTGTGTGGCATCGTAGCGGAAGGGTAAGCCTCCGACGAACCCCATCTTGCGACACCGTTCCCACCCCTATACCTTTGCGTCAGCGTGGCCTATGCCTTTCAATTACTGTCTGCTGATTCAG
>JBEBHD010000103.1:0-16632 GCA_040080915.1 Saprospiraceae bacterium | reverse complement strand
CCCGCCGTTTCGCCTTGTTGCTGCGGAAAACAGTAAAAAGCCAACGGTAGCTAGGGAAAAAAGGATAGCGGTATTTCTCATTGTTTTGCAGTTTTCACCCGGCCAGTTGTTTCAGAAACCAGTCCCGTTCTGTCAGTACAGGTGCTGCCTCCACCTGTTTGCGCAGTGCGTCCAGTGCATGCGTGTCGGTGGGGGTCAATGCGAGCATTTTACGCAGTACGCGCACGATAGCGGTGTAATTTTCTTTGTGGTAGCCCAGCACTTTTTTCCGGCGCAGGTAAATCTCGATGCTGTCCAACTGGTTTTCCAATGCGTCGCGTTCGTCGGCCTCGAAGTATATTTTACAGAGCATGGTCTTGGCTATCAGGTTTTGGAGCACGTCATCGTACTCCATGCGCAGGAGGTGTTGCATGGCAGCGGTGTGGTTGCCCGTGTCGTAGTGGTAGCGGGCCAGGTTGAAATTGAGGGTTCCGGCCCGGTGTTCCGCTGGAAGCAATGGCGCGTATTCGGTCAAAAAATCGAATACCCAGCCGTATTCGCGCAGTTTGAGGGCGGTGAGCGCGATATTGGTGTATGTCCAGCGCGACAAGGCACCGTCTTCCAACAAAGCACCGTGGCGCAGTCCAGACTGGTACAGATCAAATACGTGGCGCAGGTATTCCCCTTCCGACTGGTTGATTCGGCGAATGCAATGCAAGGTCAAAACAAATCCGTAAATCATCATCAATCCAATTGGCAAATTTCTTAAAAATGGCTATGAATATTAATTTTACAAACCTGTTTTACAGTGCTTTAATAAAATTACAATTAAAACCATAGCCTGAAAACTTCTCAAAACTGTCCTTGCCCAAGTTTGCGCTTCCCGGCACTTTTGTACCATCAATCAGATAGACCCGGCGGGCAACGAAATCTGGAGCCAAAACCTCGGCAGCACGACCGATGGCAAGGAAATTCCCACCGGCTTGGCCGTACTGGCCAACGGCGACATTATTGTGGCCGGGGAGCGTCGCGAAGCCGCGTCCGTACTTGACGGTTCAGATTTTTTCATAGCCAAAACCGACGAATCGGGCAGCATTCTGTGGCAGCAGGAGTACAACAAACCGGGTTACCAAGTCGCCCACAATTTCCTGTCTTGCCCTTGACTTGGCTGGCAATGCATACGTGCCCATTTTTACGAACGATTTTTCCTCGTCTCAGTTTGGTGGCGTTGCCGGAATCGGCTTTTCCCGCCCAAGGCAATTATCTCTGGCGCTTGGCCGTTGGCCGGTCGGTGAAGGCTGGGAAAGTTGTGGTGGATTTGGGGAAATAGTTCAGTACAAGTAACAACTTAGGTGGCGCATCCTTAGCGCGTGATTCCACCACAGATTTACACAGATTTGCACAGATTCATCCGTGGAAAATCTGTGTAAATCTGTGTAAATCTGTGTAAATCTGTGTAAATCTGTGGTGAAAATAGGCATGGCTAAGTAGTTACCAGTACAAATAAAAAGCTCCCGTCAGTGCCCGAAACGCCGCCGACCGCTCATCGCCTGCGGCCTGAATGGCCAATTCGGTGCGCTCGAACCGGTACGGATCGCGCTCCAACTGGAGCAACAAGCGCTCCACCGGTTTTTCCGGTCGGCTGCGTACATGCGTAAGTCGCGTGCAGTACAACCCGGCCAAGGCCGCATTTTCCACAAACCGCTGACCCTCGCTGATGGGCAGTATTGCGCAAAACCGTCCACCTGGTGCCAACAACCGCAGCACCGATTCCAACAAAACGCTGCTGCCAAGTGCCACGGCATTTCGGCTGAAACGGCGGTGTTCGTCCGGCGAAACCGTGGTTCCCGAAAAAAAGGGCGGGTTGCTGACGATCAGGTCGTACTGCCGTTGGGCAGTCGCGGCAAACGCTTGCACGGATTGTTCGATCAATTCCAACTGGTCGGCCCACGGCGAGCAGGCAAAATTGCGCCTTGCGCACGCACAGGCTTCGGGCAGAATATCCAAAGCGCTGATACTGGCAGATGGGGTAGCCTCCAACCGCTGCGCCAGCATGAGCGCCACCAAGCCCGTGCCCGTTCCGATGTCCAAAACACGGGTTGCGCCCCCTATTTCGGCCCAGGCACCGAGCAGCACACCATCAGTGCCCACCGGGAACACCCCCGCGTGTTGCTCAACGAGGAAGCGCTTGAATCGAAACGGTTCCCGCACCGCGCTGGGTTGTGATCGTGATTAAATATTGGCCTGCCGGTATTCCTGCTGGCCATTGAATGTCCAGAGTTGGCAGCGCACCGGTGAGCACAAACAGAAGCCGTCCGGCTGCGTCGCGCACCTCGATGGTCGCGCTTCCGGTTTGGCCGTCGGCGCAGACAATCAGCCGGTCGCGCACCGGGTTGGGAAAAACCTCGAACACCTGACCGGGCAGGGCAACTGTGGCTGTGCTGATTTCGGCCCAACGCCGCTCGAACTCGGCCTGAAACAGTGCGGCCATTTCCGCGTCGCGGAAAATGAGCGTGTTCTCATCGTTGTTGCTCTCGGCATTTTGGCTCCAGTTGTGGGAGCCGGTCACTACAGTCGGTTCCGATTCCGGGCGGCCTGCGTCCAGCACGACGTATTTATGGTGCAACAGTGGCGAGGCCGGGTGAGCCTGCACGGGCACGCCGTTGCTGCGCAGCCAAGTGTACTCGGTACCCGAATCGTTGATGTTTTCGATGATGCCGCTCACCCAGGTGCCTTCGTTGTGCTCGGCGAGCATAGCACTGCCGAGCTCGTTTTTTGTAAAGGAAAACAACGCGAAACTGGCTTGATGATCTGCTGTCCGTATGGCCTCCTCGATGCGGCGCGTGACCTGATCGGTCGGAGAAAAATAGCAGGACACCTGCCGCCCGCCGATTAGGAAATTGTGCGGCGTGTTGTCGGTTTTGTAGCTGCCGAAACGGCTGGCGACGGGATTAGGTATGGCCGCGTGAGCGCCCCACATTTCATCGAATTCGAGTTCGTAAGCGCGGGCGAGGGACTGGTCTTGCACAAACACTGTGTTGTTGCAGTCGTCGGTCATATTGGTTCCCGTCCAGTTCATGGAGCCGCTCATCACCCAGGCTTGGTCGGGCAGGTCGGCATCAATGACGAGGAATTTGTTGTGCATGAGGGCGGAATCGTTGCCGTACAGCACGGGAAAGGCGGGCGGTGTGGCGAGGGCCGTGTTGGAGGTGGCTTTGGCGGCGATGTAGCGCACGCGCACGCCCCGGTTGTGCGCGGCCTTCACGGCGTTGACCAAATCGCTGCGGTTGGTGTTGTACATGGCCACGTCCAGCGTCGCTTGAGCAGCGTTTATGCGGTTCAACGTTTCCTGCAACACCGCCTCGTAGGAGTCGCCAGCGGGCGCAAGCCCTCCGGCAGCACTCAAGTCATAGCCTTGGTTGAAAAAAACCTTGATTTGGCCGGAGGAAAGTGCCTGCGTGGCAAAGGGTTTTGTGGCCGAAAAAACGGTGTCTGAGCCGAGTACACTCATCACGCGCACCCAGTAAACTGTGCCGGACGAAAGGCCTGAAAGCACCACCGAGTGCTCGTTCAGGTTGTCGGCCACCGTTTTGGAGGCGCTCAGGGTGTTCGGTTCGGCTCCGTAAAAAACCGTAGCCGAGGTGGGGATGCTGGTTTTCCAGGTAATTCGGAAGCCGTCCGTTTTGATTTCGGACTGCTCCGGCTGGCCGGTGATGAGAAAACCGTCGCCGCCACCACGCCCGACCGCGAGCGCAAAGGCGTTTGTGACAAAAAAGGCAGGCAAGATGGCGGTTATCAGGCAGGCAAACCGGGCGGTTTTGTGCATGACAAATCGTTGGCGTTGGCGCGGATGGGTAGTCCGCTGGGTGAACGAATTGCCAAAATGAATTATCGTTTGCCAAACAGCAGGCTGCCGATGCGTACGATGGTACTGCCCTCGTCCACGGCCAGTTGCCAGTCGGACGACATGCCCATCGAGACCTCGCGGAAATGCGGAGCATCGGGAAAATGGCTTGTGCGCAGCCGCTCGAAGATGGACCGAAGGTGCCGGAACTCGCGGCGCACCTGCTCGGCATCGTCGGTGAAGGAGGCCATGCCCATCACCCCGCAAATGCGGACATGGGTCATGGTGCGGCAGGTCGGGCTGTCGAGCAGGTCGCGGGCTTCCTGCTCGTCGAGGCCGAACTTGGTTTCCTCGCTGGCGATGTGGAACTGGAGCAGGCAATCGAGCACCCGACCGATCTTGGCTGCTTGCCGCTCAATTTCTTCGAGCAGGCGCAGACTGTCCACCGACTGGATCATGCTGACCACGGGCGCTACGAGCCGCACCTTGTTGGTCTGCAGATGCCCGATCAGGTGCCAGGCGATGTCGGCAGGCAGGTCGGCAGCCTTGGCCACGAGTTCCTGGGCGCGGTTTTCGCCGAATGCACGTTGGCCCTGTTGATACAGGTCGAGGATGCGATCGGGCGGTTGCGTTTTGGATACGGCCACCAAGGCGACGTTGTGCGGGTTTAGCGCCTTTAACAGTTCTTGGTACACGGTATTACGATAATTTTGGCCCGCCAAAGGTAGTGAAGCCATACCTTCGCGACCTAACTTTTAAACTGTACTTTACTCATCCATAATCACTCAAGTTTTCCGCCTCCCATGTACAAAACTTTTGCTCCCGCTATGCGATTTGCCTCCGCTCCGATCGGTTTACTGGCCTTCTGCCTTGGCTTCTTTTTCACAACAGCACGTCTTGATGCCCAATGGCTGTCCATTTCCCAACAAAAAAACAATTCCACGTCTACCAGTGAGCGAGCGCTCACGGGGTCGCTTCTTCTGGTGGGGCCGGACACAATTTGTGCCGGCTTGCAAGACACCCTGGAACTAACGGTTTCCACAGGTACACCGCCGTACACTTTTATTTATTCCATCAACGGGGTACGGCAACCATCCATCACAACGAACAACAACCCGCACCGATTCCTTACGCCCGCGCTGACGGCTGGCCAGAATATCGTGCGACTCGACAGCCTTGGTTGTACGGGATGTACCGGAATATCAGCGCAGGAAGACACAATCACGGTACTTCCGGCTCCGACGGCAACGATCCTGAGCGATACGTTTACCCTCTGCGCTGGTCTGACGGACACCCTCCGCATTAAACTGAGCGGTCCGGCACCATATACGTTTCAATACTCGGTCAAGACCGACACGATGAAGGCCGACACGTTGGCTCCGATCACTACTTCTGACACCCTGATTTTAATTCCGATAACCCCGCCTGTCGGCTCCACGGTTTACAAACTGACCAGTGTGAGCAGCGCCGCCAACGGTTGTGCGGGCACCGTTTCCGGCACGGTCATGGTGAATATTCAGACGGCCCTGACGGCTACGATCTCCGGCGGTGGTCAAATATGTCAGGGCGGAAGCGGCACCACTATTACGGTCTCGTTTACCGGGGCTGGCCCGTACACGTTTTTTTACCGGGCAGGGCCGACTACACAGGCACCCATCACGACCAACCAAAACCCGTTTACCATAGCCGTCAATCCGCCATCGGGCACCTTTTACCAATTGGACAGCGTGAAAAACGGTACTTGTACGGGCACTGTTTCCGGCTTCGCGTTGGTGGCTGTGTTCACCCCTTCGACGGCTGAACTGGTGGGCGATATCACGGCTTGCAGCGCCATAGACACGTTCCTCCTCGTTGACTTTACGGGCAGCGGGCCGTTTTTGCTTGAATACGCCATTGACGGGGTGGTGCAGCCCATAGACACGACCGAGGACGACCCGTTCCGGATACCCGTGAACGTGACAGACACCACGACGTACACCCTGATCAGTGTGGAGTCGCCGGGCTGTTTCGGCTCGGTGGTCGGCTCCGCAACTGTGTTCATCAACTACCCGCCGGAACTGACCAATCTATTCATTTCCTGTGATTTGGTGAACCAAGAGTACACGATAGACTTCGATGCAATCGGTGTTCCCCCGTTTACGGTAACGGGGGTGGGCGGCACGTTCACGGGCGATCATTTCACCAGCGATCCGATCCCGCTCAACGACCCCTACACCCTGCTGCTCAACGACGTGAACAACTGCGGCCTGCTGCCGATCAACGGTTTTTCCAACTGTTTTTGCTTGTCGTATGCGGGTGACATGGACTTGGCCCCCGTTACGGGCTGTGTGGGCGACACGGCGTTTGCCAATTTCCTCGGTTTTGAAGAATTGGAGGTGGAAGACACGCTGCTATTTTACTTGCACACCAACTCGAACGACACCCTCGGTACAGTCCTGGACATTCAGGCCCAGCCGGTTTTTGTTTTCCAGCCGGGCGTGCTCACGGTTGGAACCACATATTACATATCACCCGTGGCTGGCAACAACAACGGCCTTGGCGGTATCAACCTGAACGATCCATGCCTGTCCGTGACTCCGGGCACGCCCATCGTTTGGCGCGAAGTGCCGACGGCTACCATGTCCGGCGATCAGGACATCTGCGTTGGAGAAACCGTGCTTATACCCGTGACGCTCACTGGCACACCGGATTTCGGCATAACTTACACGAGCAACAACGATACCCTGACGGCCATTGTCTCCCAAAACACGTTCACGATCAGTGCTACACTGCTGGACACTACCACGTTTACCCTCCTCTCGGTTGCCAATGCGGAATGCCCGGGCACCGTCAATGGGGTGGTCAATGTAAACGTTCACACGACTCCGCAAATCGAAAATTTGACGGTGACCTGCGCTCCCGACAACCTGAGCTACACAATTGAGTTCGACGTGCAAAACGCCGACCTCGGCACCGTTCTCCTGACTGGCGCAACAGGGGGCAGTTTCAACACCGTGACTGGCCACTTTACGGGCGATCCCATACCGGCGCAAACACCATACGCGATTTCGGTCACGGATACCTGGCAATGCGGCATGGACACCATCAGCGGCGTGGGCCTTTGCCCCTGCACCACCGACGCGGGCATGATGGATCAGACCCCGTTGGAGCTATGTGCTGGCGACACAGCCTTCGCGGCACCCGCTGTCGGTTCGCTGATCAATCCCGTGGACACGCTGTTTTACGTTTTGGCGACGACCACTTCGCCAACCACCTGGATCATGCTGGCCAGTGGAACTACACCCACGTTTACCTTCAATCCCGCTACGATGACGGCGGGTACGACCTACTACATTTTCGCTATTGCGGGTTTTGCCACGGCTACGGGTGTTGACCTAAACCACCCGTGTACCTCCATTTCGGTCGGTTCCAGCGTGGTGTGGCAGCCTGTGCCGACGGCAACGCTTGGCTTCGACCTTACCATTTGCCAAGGTGACAGTGTCACGCTCGTGTTTTCGTTCACAGGAAACGGGCCGTACACCGCCAACTATACGGCGGCTGGCATAGCTCAAACGGCCATAAACAGCGCTGGCAACCAAGCCTTGGTGACGGTAAAACCCACCACCACCACTGCCTATGTTTTGACCACTGCTGCTGGCAATGGGTGTCCCGCAACAGTGTCGGGCAGTGCGACGGTGACGGTCAACCCGCTGCCGCAAATAACCAACGATACTACAATCTGCAACCTGGCCACCCAAACATACACGGTCTCCTTTGATGTGCCTAACGTGCCAACGCCATTGGTAACCGGTCTGCAGGGTACTTTTTCGGGCACGCGTTTCACCTCCGATTCACTCCAGAGCGGCCAATCGTACAGCCTGACCGTGATTTCGCCCGACGGCTGCACGGCCACGCTGAGCGGGACGGGCACCTGTTCTTGTGTGACCGATGCGGGCACCATGAGCACCACGCCGGTGAAGGTTTGTTTGCCCGGCGACGTGACCGTTTCCACTTCCACTAACCCCGTACTTGCCCCTGGCGAGGAGTTGCGCTACATTTTGTATCAAAACCCGGCAACGCTCCCCTCGGGCATCATCGCTACCAACACTACGCCGGTATTTGCCTTTCAAACCGGTATGCAAACGGGCACGACTTACTTCATTTCGGCGATAGCCGGGCTTCCCTTGAATGGCTCGATAGATCCGAACAGTCCATGTTTTGATATTTCAAATGGCCAGCCGGTCGTATTTCACAACAGGCCAACGGCTTCGCTCTCTGGCGACACGACCGTTTGCACCGGGGCCAGCGTTTCGTTCAAGGTGCAGTTCACGGGCACTGCGCCATTCCAGTTTGTTTATACGGTGAACTCCATGCAACAGCCTGCCTCTTCGGCACCCCAGAACTCGTTCACGATTGCCAGCAACAATGTCCAGCAAAACCAGACGTACACCTTGATTTCGGTGCAAGACCTGAACTGCACGGGGACAGCCACTGGCACCTATACCATCACCAAACAAGACGGCCCGACGGCCAGCATCGGCGTGCCCAAATCCATTTGCCTTGGCGATAGCGCGGTGCTGACCCTGCAATTGGCCGGAGCAACCAGTTTTGACGTGACACTAACTGGCGGCCCAAGTCCGATTCAACTGAACGGCGTGCAAACGGGTGCCAAGGTGACCGTTTTCCCGACTGCGACCACGACCTACACCATAGGCACCTTGGTGGCGCAAAACAACAATTGCCAGCAAACTATCGGGCCGGGCGTGACGATCACCGTTTCGCCGCCCATGTCGGCCACAGCTACGCTATCGGACTATGGCGGGTTCAACGTCAGTTGCGATGGTGAAACCGATGGGTCTATCACGCTCAGCCCGTCCGGAGGCACGTCGCCCATCAACGCTGTTTGGAGTCCCGCTGGCAACGGCCTTCAGTTGCAAAATATCGGCGCAGGCACCTACATGGTTACGCTTACCGACAATATTGGCTGCACATACACTACCAGTTTCTCCTTGAACGAGCCAGAACTCGTGGTCGTGGAACTGCTGACCCAAGACCCGGATTGCTTTGGCGACCGCAACGGCAGTTTGTCCGTTGAGGACATCCAGGGTGGGGTAGGGCCGTACACCGTATCGTTAGACGGCGGGGTTTCTCAGGTCATCAACAACCTCCCCTATCTGTTCGCCAGTTTGGGCGCTGGAAACTATACTGTTACGGTGGAAGACCTCAACGGCTGCGAAGCCACCGAGCAAGGCACGATCACGGACCCGCCATTGCTGACGGTTGATCTTGGGCCGGACTTGTCCATTTATTTGGGCGACAGTGTTTTGTTGGATCCGATCGTGGGTGGAACATTTGCCGATACGTTTGTCTGGACTCCAATAACGGCGCTGAGCACGCCTATGGATTTGTCCACGTATGCCAAGCCGACGCAAACCAGTACCTATAAAATTTGGGTTCAAAACGCCTCAGGCTGCCAGGCGCAGGACGAGATTCGGATCAATGTATCGAAAGAACGCCGCCTGTACATTCCGAATGTGCTCATGCAAGGCGGAGAAAAAGGCAACGATGTCTTTGCTGTGTTTGCCGGCCCGGAAGTCACCATGCTGCGAACCTTCCGTATTTACGACCGCTGGGGCGAGTGCGTGTTTGAGCGAAACGGCTCGACACCAAACGATTTGAACCAAGGCTGGGATGGCAAGTTCCGCGGACAAGACGTGCTGCCGGGCGTATACGTGTACGTCATTGACCTGCTCTTTGCCGACGGCAAGTCGGAGCTGAAGTGGGGCGATGTGACGGTGTTGCGGTAACACAGAGTGCCACGGAGGCTCACAGAGTGTCCGTTGTGGTGTCACAAAATTTCTGTGACTCTTTTCCGCAGCACACTTTGTGAGCCTCTAAAACTTTGTGTGCCTCTGCGACACCCTATTATTTATCGTAACCTACTTATTTTTTACGTGGCTTGGCTTTTTTCGCGCCCTCATCACTCCGAGCGGGTTTGGGCGTTGCGGGCATGTCCGACAGCCGGCTTGGGTCGCCGAGAGACTGGCCCTTGCGGTACCAAAAAATCAGCCCGGCGACAAATAACAGCAGGATCAACCCGGACGTAATACGGGAGATGTGCTCACCCAACTCGTACGACCGGGGTTGGAAACGCATTTCCAATTTCATGTTTTGGCCAGCAGGCAGGCGCATGGCGCGGAGCAGGTAGTTTACCTTGGTAAAATCCGGCGCTGGCTGCCCGTTCAGGTAGCATTTCCAGCCTTTTGACGGCGGGTAGTACATTTCCGAAAAAACGGCCAACTGCTCGGTATTCGCTGAGTACTCGTACTCCATTTTACTCGGGTGGTACTTGCTGAGCCGGATTTTAGCCGTGCTGTCGAACTGGATGTTCAGGCCGTTTAATGGCTCGGCATAGGTGCCTGAAATGATGGCCTCTGCCTTGGGGTCGAGGTTGCGCAGCGCTTGCAGCTCTTGATCGGCATCGGTAAGTACCGTGAACTTGGGCACGAACCACGCGTTGCCGCAGGCCTGTTGGTTGGGCATCAACTCGCCTTTTTGGCCCACGATGTATTTGCCGTTGAGCATGCCGACGATGTGCAGGCTTTGGCCAAGGGCGGGGTTGAAGAATGTGTCAAGAACCTCTTGGAATCGCTGAAGTTTGGCGGCATGGTAGCCGCTCAGGCTTTTATGAAAATACGAGGTAATGGCGTTGCCGGTAATGCCTCCGCGCGAAAGGTCGAGCACGCGAAAGTGCGGATCAGGGTCTTGTTTGATCTGAATATCCTGTTCGGTGGGCTGTGGCGGGGCCGTGGCAACGCGTTTGTTTTCGTATTTCTGCGCCGAAATGGTGCGGTTGGTCACCAACCAGTTGTCGGCCAAGGCGAACAAGGTCACCAACGCGACTGCAAGACCCGCCCGCATGCGACCAGCGAGGTACAACCAGATCAATCCAGCCCCGACGGCCACGAAAAACAGGGAGCGGAACACATCGCTGCGTAGCATGTCAGCCCGATCCTCTTGGAGCAGTCGAAGCAGTTCGGGATCTTGCTGGAGATTGGTATCGTATTGTCCACTGGTACTGCCCATTGCCAGTGCCAACAAGCAAAGCCCTCCCGTGATTCCTGTGGCCCAAAGCAGGGCGCGTTTTTTCTTTTCAACGGCAATATCACGGTCGCATAATCGCTGGAGGCCAAGTGCCCCAAGTACGGCCAAGCAAAGTTGGGCGATGCCGAGCGCCATGGACACTGCCCTGAACTTGTTGAACATGGGCAAGTGGTCGTACCAGACGAAGTTGAGAAAAAAGTTTTTGCCCCAGGCCAGCGAAATCATGAACACGCTGCCCGCTACCAACCAATATTTCAACCCGCCGGGCACTAACCAGGCACCGAAAAAAAACAGCAAGACCACGATAGCACCGAAGTAAATGGCCGTGCCCACGAATGGCTGATCGCCAGTGTAAAACAGGCCGTTGATTTGGTTGCGGGCCTGCGGGCTTACAGCGTTGTACAGTTTTGTGCCTTTGTACGTTTCGCCTGCGCCGCCACCCGCGAAGTGCGGCACGAGCAGGGTCAAACTCTCGCCGATGCCGTAGCTCCAGCCGAAGAGATAATCTTTGTCAAGGCCGTCGCCCTTTGATTTTTTCTGACTCAGTTCCGATACGCCCCGAATAGTTTCTTGGCTGTATTCGTAGGTCGGCCACAGTCGGGACGTGTTGGCTAAAAAACCCAGGGCAATGGCCAGGGAACAGGCAACAAAGGCTTTTGACCACTCCGCCCATTTTTTCTCCCGTGCGGCATCAACTAGTTTGGCAACAAAGAAAATACCCGACAGGAGCAGGGTGTAGTACGTGATCTGAACGTGGTTGGCGTTGACCTGAAGCGATAGGAACAGTGCCATCAGTCCACCTCCCAGCAACAGTTTGTTGCTGAATGCCAGCACTAATCCAGCCAAAACACCGGGCATCAGGGCCAAGGCGACCATTTTGGTAGTGTGCCCGGCCTCCAAAATGTCCACGTGATAGGTGGTGATGCTGTAGGCCAAGGCACCAAAAATGCCTACTCGCCAGTCAGTTTGAAGCGTCATGAGCAACAGGTACATGCACAACATGGCCAGCAATACTTGCAACCAAACATCTGTGGTGTCGCCCCACAGGAGTAAAACGCTCAGTAGCGGGGCGGTTAGGTTGCCGTACACAGGGGCATATATTTGGTAAGAAGGCATGCCGCCGAACGCGCTGTTCGTCCACAGCGGTGCCTCACCTTCCGACTTGATGTAGGACTGGATTTCGGTCTGCATGCCCCGGGCTTTGTCGTTGTCGGGCTGGGGCAGGGCCTTGCCCTGAAAAGCGTTGGGGGCAAAGAAAACTGCGGCCACAGCCACCAATGTAAAAACCGCGAAGAGGTGCGGAAGGAATTTTTTAAAATCCATGATCCTAAAGGAAGGTTGCTGGTTAGGAGGTTTCGGGTTAGGAGGTCTCGGCAGTTTCTAGTTGATTAGGAGGTTGCTAAGCCCGAAACCTTCTAACCCCTAACTCGAAACCCCTAACCCGCTTACCCAAGCGCGAAGGTATGCAATTGCCCCAATCGTCAACCGGATCAGTTGAGTTTTTGCAACAACTCCCGCAGGGCTTCGGTGGGTATCTCGTGTCCGCCAGTGAACGCGTTTTCCTCAAAATCCACGCCGCTGTTGGTTTCAATCTCGTGCAGTTCAGCGAATCGGTCGGGCGTGAGGAAGGGATCGTCAGAGCCGTAGAGCAGGTACAGGTTTTTGTCGGCGAGGTAGTCTTTGTGTGCTTGGTAGTCGAGGTCTTCGGGCGGCATACCGGCCCACAGCACAAGGTCGTGGAAATGGGGGTGGTAGCGCAGCACCCAGCGGCAGATGGTGGCAGTGCCTTGCGAAAAGCCGAGCAATACGATTCGGATATTGGGCGGTAGAGCGGCTGTACAACGGTTCAGCAGCGCCTCCATGTAGGCGGCGTTGTCGGCTATCTCGTCCTCCCGGCAATGGCGGGTCATCCAGGTTGCACCCACAGGCCCACTGAAGCCTTTTTTGTAAAAATGGTTGAGCCCTTCGGGAGCTACTACGAGGGTGTGGCCGTTGTCAAGCAAATGAAAGTTTTCGAGAAACTCTGATGCTAACTGGGCATACCCGTGGCAGACAATCCACAGTTGCCGAATGTGCGGCCCCGGCTCGCCGAGGGTGTAGTACTGGGCCGTTTTGCTGACGTTGAGTTTGTGGTGCTGCATGGCCGATTTTTGCCGCAAGGTAAGGCGTGTTCGGTGTTAACGTTTGGAAAAACCCTGCTCCGGGTTTTCCCGTATTGCAGATTCCGGGAAAATCTTGCGCCCGATTTGTCGAGCAGTGGTGCCGGGTTCGCTACTTTTGCGGCCAATCTTTACAAAATCTTTTTTTCCATCACACAAAAACAGTTTACAAGATGAACAAGAAACTCTTTTATCTGATTGCATTTTTGGGCGCAGCCATGTTCGTGCTCAATACCGGTTGCAAAAAAGACGAAGAATGCGAATTTGGTTATGAAAAAGATGCCGATGGCAAGTGCACAGTCCTGTGGCAGGATAAATTTATTGGCTCGTACAACACGTCCGAAGTGTGCCCGCCATCCACTACTGTGAGCACGTATTCAAATGTAGTATCCACTGGTTCCGATATTACCAAAGTGGCGATCACCAATTTTGGCGATTCCGGTGTCATCGTTGTTGCAGACATCGTTTCAAGTACTGAAATTGACATCCCGGCTACGCCTGTAACGATTAACGGAACTATGTTCACGGTCTCGGGTTCTGGTACCACCGACGGAACACGCCTTATCATTGACTACACAGGGACAACGGGGGGGGTAACGGCCTTCTCATGTACGGCAACCATGAACAAGATTTAATGGCTTGTTTATTAGGCAAAATAAAAGCGGCAGCCACGTGTACGTGGTTGCCGCTTTTATTTTGAAGTTCAAGTTTTGTTACTTGCCACCGCTGCCATCAGACTTTTTCTGCCACTTGGATTTGGACTCCTGAACGGGAGCGGGCGGTGTAGCGGCATCTTTCTTGGCCGGGTCCGTGGTTTGCCATTTGCTCTTGGACTCCTGCACACCGCCTGGGTTGTTCGGGTTCCATTTGCTTTGCGACTCCTGAACGGCTGGCTGTGGCGGTGTTTGCGGCAGCGGTGTCTTGCTGGGTGTAGGGGCCGCCTTCTTTGGTGCGGTCTTTTTCTTAGGCGTAGCCTCCGGCTTGGCCGGCGGCAACGCGGCGACATACGCATCGTAGCGGGTTTGCGCCTCGGCGTTCACGCGGTCGGTGCATTCCTGCTGTTTTTGGGCGCGGAATTCGTCCAATTGGGCCGTGATGGCGCTGGCGATTTCCTGCTTTTGCTGTTCCAGCGTTTGGCCGCCGAAAGCACTGAGAATGGCGAATGCGGTCACGGCTACGAGACCGCCGAAAAGAAATTTCTTATTCATCGTGATGTGTGTCTTTTTTTGAAAATGAACGATTCGGGAGAGTACATCCGGCAGGTTACTGGATCGTGGCTTTAGCAGCCTCGGCCTCGGCTTTCAGGCGGTCAACCTCGGCAGCCACGCGGGCCTCGAATTCGGCATCGCACTTGGCGCCTTCTTCAGTCTCGATACCGGGCATGCCAGCGTCCACGCCTTTTTGAATGTCGGCCTGTACTTGTTCGGGCGTTAGCAGTTTGTCGCCGCAGGCACTCATGCCGAGAGTCAGCAAGGTCATGGCTGCAATTCCAAGAAGTGTTTTTTTCATGTGTGCATTAGTTTACGAGTTAACAAATTTGGCTGCAAAAGTAGGTGTTCCTTGGGTAAAGCACCATGTGTAGGTGCAATAATGAAAAGTGAATGTCGGGGCTTTCGAGCCGCTGAAATACAGCGGCGCTCGCTTACCCCCGTTTCCTTCGCCCGCCGGAGTGGATATAAAACAACGGCACATCCACGGTAAGGATGGCACCCACACGGAAATGGCTGGCTTCGATGACATTTTTGTTGTTGTCAATATCCACTTTGCGGATGGCAGGGCCGTACTGCGCACCGAATCCAAGCGTGAGCGGAGAATTGGGGATGCCCCACATGACGTGCAGGCCGGGGGCGAACACGTTTTTCCACGTCAGTTCAGGCAGGGTGGACACCGTGTCCGTCAAACGAAAGGCGGTGACAGCCCCGATGTCAATAATTGAAGCGAAGAGCGACAGGGAACCCGCCTTGCCCATTCCCCAGTCGAAACTCACGCCAACGGGAGTGGTGAAAGCGATAAAATCGCCTTTTTTGCCCGAATCGGCACCGAGCGAGTCCAACTGGTGCTCCAAGCCGTAGGCCACCCCCGGATAGAGGTTGATACCGACGGAGAAGTTGCCCGCTTGGCGTTTTTTGCGGTACGACTGCACGGGGGCGGCCACTTTTTCCAGTATCTCCAGCAACTGGTCCGAGGTTTGGGCATTGGCCACGGAAACGAGCAGGTTGCCGTACTTGTCGAGACGGCTGAGCAGATCGGTGCGGCGATTGGTCTCGTCAACCATATCCAACATGTTGGCTTGCTCCGCTTGGGTGATGAGGTTGTTGATTTGGTCAGTGCCCTTTTTGTAACGGATATTTTTCACCCAATTGCGCAGTGTATCCAAGTGCGCATTGGCCGTATCCAAGGCGATTTTTGCCTTGGCTTCCATTCCAGTTCCTTTTGCTTTCCGGTGCGCTTTTTTCGCCAGGTACTTCGCCTTATATGCCAGCGTCCGCTTGTATTTTACTTCCTCCAGCGTCATGGCCGAAGTCGCGGAAGTGGCAGGGGTTGCGGGCACCGGAGCCAGTTCGCGGTATATCAACTTGAAAATTTCCAAGGCCACCGAAACCGCGTCGCCGAAGCGCTTGCTGTGCGCGAAAGCGGCCAAGTCTTGCCCCGCTTTGAGCAGGTGTACGGTTTTGTCGCACCAGGCCTGGTGTGCCCTGTCGGTCGGGCTTGCCGATTTGGCCAGGTTGACCTGAGCGATCAACAGTCCAAATGCGGCTCCCGTGTATCGGAAAAACAGGTCGCGCTTAGCGAGGCTGTCGGCCTTGCTCACGTCCGTCAACTGCCGAGCGGCCCCTTGCACCTCAGCAAACCGCGCGACGGTTTCGCGGACTTGGGCGTTCAGGGCCGGCAGGCGGGTGTTCAGGATCGAATACACGGTCATGCCGTTGAAGTAAATGGTTTCCAGGTCGGTCTCTTCGTTTTTTAGCACCAAGGCCATCCAAAAGTTGAACACGTCTTCGTCGGCGACCAGTCTGGCGAGATGTTGCTCGCTCGCCCAGCCGGTGGCGGTGGTGTCGGTGCCCCAGCTGTGCAGGTGCTTGGAAAAAATACCGAGCAGCCGGGCGCTGTTGCCGTACACCGTCTGCCTGCCGCTATCCAAGTGAATGTAATCCCGGTAGGCCAAAAACTCGACCGCTGCGGAGGCGGGCATTCGGGTTTCGAGCATGCGCGGCAGGTCGAGGGCGGCCAGAATGACGGGGTAGGCCTGCGGGTCCATGCTGTCCTTTTTCAACCGCACGAGGTTGGCGGTGTTTTCAGGCAGGTTGAACAGGTCGGTCTGGGCGTTTTCGTGCAGCGACTGGAAGTAGTGCGTGTAGTCGAACACGTTTGCGCTCGCAAGGGTGTGGAAGGTGCGCGGGAACAAGGTGCGTAGCTCCAGAAACTTGGGCGACATCAGCGAGTCGCGGAACCGGTTGAGGTAGGCGATGGTCAGTTCCTGTTTGAATCGCTTGGCGGCAAACTTGGCCAGCGCGTCCACCACGAGCGTGGGGCTGAAAATGCCGGAAAGGGCGGAGGCAGGGGTGG
>JBEBHD010000102.1:0-16769 GCA_040080915.1 Saprospiraceae bacterium | reverse complement strand
GCGCTACCGAGTACGATTGCGCTTGGTGAAAACACCAAGCGCTACCGAGTACGATTGCGCTTGGTGAAAACACCAAGCGCTACCGAGTACGATTGCGCTTGGTGAAAACACCAAGCGCGGCGCTTAAGTTGACGACATTAGACTTCAAGTCACCCGGAATAAGCCTGAGACATTTGTTTGCCCCCTCCTCAAACCGTCCCGTATAAAAAAGCAAAAACGCCAAAAACAACACTGCCGATAAGCAGGGCCAGGGCCAGCGGCCGGTCGTCGCTGGTTTTGAGCACGAAGGCACCGGCGAGCAGGCCGCCGCCAACCAAAAAGTAGTAGGGAATGACATATTGCAGTCCCAAAAAAGCCACAAAAACAACCGCAGTACGCAGGAAAACAGGCAGGAACAATTTCATGGTGAAACGTGATTTTCGTGCCGCGAAGATAGCGCTGTGGTTTTGTATTCAATGCAGAGACGCGGAGGCACGGAGTTTTTTCAAAAAAAATACCTCTCCGCGCACACTACTGGACATTTTGTTTTCCGGTCATCCAGACCTTCCAAGTTTGCCAAACCTGGAAGGTCTCGTTCCCAAGATGTCCAGTAGTATGCCCTCCGCATCTCCGCGCCTCTGCGGTGAATTTGAAAATGCCGTTTAGTGCGCCAAAAGCCCGAATCGGCATACCTTTGCGCCCGCTTTTCACTTGAACGTCCACTATCCATGCGACCAGAACAGATCACCGATCAACAAATCCACGACTTCATCGCCGCCGGCCTCTACGAAGACATCCGCGACGGCGACCACACGTCCCTCGCCACCATCCCCGCCGAGCACCGCAGTCACGCAGCGCTCAAAGTGAAAGATTACGGAGTGCTGGCTGGCATAGAAATCGCTGAGCGCATAATCCGGCAGTTGGACCCAACCGTGCATTTTACTGTACACAAGCCCGATGGTTCGGATGTTTTTTACGGGGAAAAAGCATTCGAAGTAGAGGGCAACACCCGCTCCTTGCTTCAGGCCGAACGGCTCGTGCTCAACACCATGCAGCGCATGAGCGGCATCGCCACGCTGGCCAGCCGCTTTGCCTTCGAGGTGGGCGATCTGCCGGTGAAGGTGCTGGACACCCGCAAGACCACCCCGCTCATCCGGTTTTTGGAAAAGTGGGCCGTCCGCATCGGCGGCTGCGAAAACTACCGCTGGGGCCTGTACGACCGCATTATGATCAAGGACAATCACGTGGATGCCTGCGGCGGTGTCCGGCCCGCCGTTGAGCGGGCGCTGGCGTATTTGAAGGAAAAAAATCTCGACCTGCCCATCACCCTCGAAGTGCGCAACCTCGTGGAAGTACACGAAGCCCTCGAAACCGGCGGCATTCAGCGCCTCATGTTCGACAATTTTGAGGTACCCATCCTTGCCGAGGCCGTGGCCACTGTGGAGGGCCGCTTCGAGACCGAGGCTTCCGGCGGCATCACCCTGTTCAATGTGCGCAAATACGCCCTAACCGGCGTGGATTTCGTATCTGCAGGTGCGCTCACGCATTCTGCGCAGCCGTTGGATATGAGCTTGAAAGTGGTGGGGTAGTGGTTTGGGCCATGCTACTGGGCATTTTTTAGAGCGTGTTTAAATTTCAGTGCCGAGGCGAAAGCGAGCAAATTTTGTTTCAGACAAGGCAAAATTTGCAGTCGTAGCCGGGTGCCTACGGCGAAAATTTTAACGCAGTATGAAGCAAAATTTGCCGCTTGCAGCCCGGCGACTGAAATTTAAACACGCTCTGAAACTCACCGCAGAGACGCGGAGAATATCACACTGCGTCTCGGCGGTGAAAAATTTGTGAAACCTCGCGTCGCCTTACCCTTTTGATACAACCCCATTTGCAAGCGGCAGAATGATACGCAACCGGCTCACCCCAAAACCAGAAGCCCTTTAACCTTCTAGTCCTGCTGCGCCCTCGTCCTGGGTCGCCATTTTGGCTTCGTCTCCCTCATAGGAAATGACCAGGCCAGTTTTGTCCTCGTTGAGCGCGGCCTGTAGGATGGCACCTTCGGCGGGGGTTTCGCTCAGGATGAACTCCGCAAGCGGGTCTTCGATGTACTTTTGGATGGCACGGTGCAACGGACGTGCACCGAACTGGGGATCGTAGCCTTTTTCGGCAACAAACTCCTTGGCACCTTCCGTGAGGTTGAGGACGATCTGGAGGTTGTTGAGGCGCTTCGTCAGGCTGGCGAGGGCGTTGTCAATGATTTTGAAGATTTCTTCGCGGCCCAAGGCGTTGAAAACCACCACGTCGTCCACTCGGTTGAGAAACTCCGGTGAGAAGGTGCGTTTGAGTGCGTTTTGAATCACCGTTTTGGAGTTGTCCTCGGCGGCTTCCTGGCGGGCCTTGGTAGCAAAGCCCACACCCTGACCGAAATCTTTGAGTTGGCGCACGCCTATATTGGAAGTCATGATGATGAGCGTGTTCTTGAAGTCCACCCGACGGCCGAGGCCGTCGGTGAGCTGGCCGTCGTCAAGCACCTGCAGGAGGATGTTGTACACATCGGGGTGGGCTTTTTCGATTTCGTCGAGCAGCACCACGGAGTAGGGCTTGCGGCGTACGCGTTCGGTGAGCTGGCCGCCTTCTTCGTAGCCTACGTATCCGGGAGGGGCTCCGATGAGGCGGCTGACGGAGAATTTCTCCATATATTCGGACATGTCAATGCGCACGAGGGAGTCCTCGCTGTCGAACAGGTACCGGGCCAGGGCGCGGGCCAGCTCGGTCTTGCCCACGCCGGTAGGGCCGAGGAAGATGAACGAGCCGATGGGTTTTTTCGGGTCTTTGAGCCCCACACGGTTGCGCTGGATAGCCTTGGATATTTTGGCAATGGCATCGTCCTGGCCGATGACCATCTTTCTCATGTCGTCGGCCATGTTTACCAGTTTTTTGCTCTCGCTGGTGGCCACTTTTCGCACGGGTATACCGGTCATCATGGCTACCACTTCGGCTATGTCGTCCTCTTCCACGGGGTAGCGCTTGGTCTTGCTTTCCTCTTCCCATTCCACTTTGGAGAACTCGAGTTGGCGTACCAGTTTGCTTTCCTGGTCGCGCAGGTTGGCTGCATCCTCGTACTGCTGGTCTTTGACAGCCCGGTTTTTCTGTTCTTTGATAGCCTCGATGCGTTTTTCGAGTTCTTCGATGTGCTTGGGCACGCTGATATTTTTGAGGTGTACGCGGGCACCTACCTCGTCGAGCACGTCAATAGCCTTGTCGGGCAGAAAACGGTCGGTGATGTAGCGGTCGCTGAGGCGTACGCAGGCGACGATGGCTGCTTCGGTGTACAGCACGTTGTGGAATTCCTCGTACTTGGACTGGATATTTCGGAGGATGTGGATGGTGTCTTCCTGGCTGGGTGGGTCCACCATTACTTTTTGGAAGCGGCGGTCAAGGGCGCCGTCTTTTTCGATGTACTGGCGGTACTCGTCGAGGGTGCTGGCACCGATGCATTGGAGTTCGCCGCGGGCGAGAGCGGGTTTGAAAATATTGGACGCGTCGAGCGAGCCGGTGGCACCACCGGCGCCGACGATGGTGTGGATCTCGTCAATGAACAGGATCACGTCGCGGCTTTTTTCCAATTCATTCATGATGGCTTTGATGCGCTCCTCGAACTGGCCACGGTACTTGGTGCCAGCCACGAGGGCGGCGAGATCGAGCATGACGATGCGCTTGTTGAACAGCGTGCGGCTCACTTTTTTCTGCATAATGCGCAGGGCGAGGCCCTCCACGATGGCGGTTTTGCCTACGCCGGGTTCGCCGATGAGAATGGGGTTGTTCTTTTTGCGGCGGCTGAGGATTTGGCTGACTCGTTCGATCTCGGTCTCGCGTCCGATGATGGGGTCGAGTTTTCCTTCTTCAGCGAGTTTGGTGATGTCGCGCCCGAAATTATCCAGCACGGGGGTACGGCTTTTTTGTTGGGTTTTCTGGCTGGAGGAGCGGTAGCCGCTGCGGTCGTCCTCGTCGTCGTAATCGCCGGAGCCTTCGTTGGCGGCTGCCGAGAAAATGTTGGGTGTGGCAAGGTCTTGTTCCGAGCGCACGTATTCGAGTTCTTTTTTGAAGCTGTCGTAGTCCACGTCAAATTCGTTTAAAAGTTTGGTGGCAAAGGTGTCGGAGTGTTTTAGCAGGGAGAGCATGAGGTGTTCGGGGAAAATTTCCTCGCTTTTGAGCAGCCGGGCCTCAAGGAAGGTCACCTTGAGCACGCGCTGTACCTGAGTGGTTACCTGGAACTCACCGACGAACAAGTTGTCGGCGGCAGGATAAGCGCTGTGGCGGGGGATGGAGCGTTCGAGGCGTTTTTTGAGGTCAAACACGTCCACCAAAAGGGCATCAAGTACCCGGACGGGCAGGCAGTCACGCTCGGCGATGATGCCCAGTAGCAGGTGTTCGGCACCGATGTAATCGTGCCCGAGCCTCCTGGCCTCCTGGCCGCTTTGCTGGATGATTTGTTTGACGACGGGTGAAAATTTTTTGTTCATGTATTTTCCGAAGATGGGAAGGTCGAAGAATAAAGGACACCGAAAAATGGCACTTTGGGCACATCGGCCCAAACACGGGGCAAGTTTAGGCTTATCGCTGCAAAAATTTCAATTTTTATTTTCGGGCGGTGCGGGTTTTTAACAAAAAAAACGGCGGGCAGTTTTGGCGCGGGCTTTTTGGGAAGAAAACGAGTGCCCGAAAACAATGCCAAGCGGTGTTCTCTGCCGTGTTGTCAGGCGCTGTTGCATGCGCTTCAAAATGAGCGCTCAAAAATCTTGGTGGATTCAAAAGTGCATTGCCTACATTTGCCAGCACTTTTGAAGGCGGCCCCAAGGAAACGGTTGCTGTCGTTTTTAATTTTTTATTGAAAATCAGACCATCATGAAGTACAATATTGACAAACAAGATCAATATGCCGTGCTCACGCTCGAAGAAGACAACCTCAACTCGGTCATCGCGCCCGGGCTGAAAAGTGACTTTATCATCCTCAACCAAGAAGGTATACGCAACCTGATCTTCGATCTGTCGCAAGTAAAATTCGTGGACTCCAGCGGCCTGAGCGCCATTTTGACAGCCCATCGCCTCTGGAAAGGGGCTGGTTCTTTTGTCATTGCCGGCAAGCTGCACCCGATGGTGACCAAGTTGATCGAAATTTCCCGCTTGGACACTATCCTGACCATCGTCCCAACCCTGAGCGAAGCGGTGGACTATGTGATGATGGAGGAGGTAGAACGCGAACTGAACCAAGAGTAGCCTCTTTTGCGTTTCCCGGCCACTATGCAAACGCACCGCTCCTTTCTGGAGGACATCGTGGACGAAAGCATCGAAATGACCCCGTTGGCCCCAAGGGTTTTGGACACCCTGCTCGCCGACGGCTGGCGGCTGTTGGGTTACTCTGTGATCCGCCACAATTTTGCCGTTTGCCGGGGGCACATCTGCCGCACGATTCCGCTGCGCATCCGATTGGACAACGGGTTGGATTTTTCCAAAAGCCAACGCCGAGTCCTACGCCGCAACGCCAACTTGCAACTGCGCTGGGCACCTATCGAGATCACGCCCGAGAAGAAAGACCTTTTCCTGAGCCATGCCAAGCGCTTCAACGACCGGCAGCCAATGTCCATCCATTCGTTTTTGCACCCGGAAGCTGATCGGGTGCCCGTGACTGGCCTGGAATTGACAGTTTTTGATAACAGCAGGCTGATCGCCTGCAGCTACATACACATCGGCGAACACGCTCTGTCGGGCACCTACTGTTTTTTCGACCCAGAGTACGCCCGAAAAAGCCTCGGCACGTTCACCATGCTGCTCGAACTGAAGGTGGCCTTGGAAATGGGCAAACGTTATTACTACCACGGATACTGCTACGATGTACCGTCCGAATTCGACTACAAACTGAACCTCAACAACCTGGAAGCGATGGATTGGAGAACCGGGCAGTGGCTCCCTCGGGAGCGGGTGAGCGGGTGAGAGGGTGAGCGGGTGAGAGGGGGCATTTTTGAAAATTTCTTTCAACGCCCCCTTGTGCGGTTTGTGAGAAAAGAAATTACCTTTGCCGCCCCAACTTCAAAATACCTGAATAGATGGTATCGTGGCCGAGTGGTTAGGCACAGGTCTGCAAAACCTGCTACAGCGGTTCGAATCCGCTCGATACCTCCCAAACTTGAAGCCGCCGCAACGCCGAGACGTGTTGCGGCGGTTTCGTTTTATCGCACCTGTTTAGCGCCCGCCTCCGGCGGCGCTAAAAGGTAACGTTTCACCACAGATTCACACAGATTCACACAGATTTATCCTTGAAAAATCTGTGTGAATCTGTGGTGAAACTGTGTAATCTGTGGTAAAAAACACCTCGCAACAAATGCCCATCCTGCTCATCACCGGTGCCAACGGCCAACTTGGCCAATGCTTCCAAAACCTCGCGCCCGGGTTCCCGCACTGGCAGTTCATTTTTGCCGATTCGATGCAATTGGACGTGACCGACCGCCGCGCCGTGTTTGCTTTTTTTGAAAAAAAACACCCGACCTGGTGCATCAACTGCGCAGCCTATACCGCCGTGGACAAGGCAGAGAACGAGCCGGAGCAGGCGCGGCGCGTCAATTTTCGGGGAGCTAAAAATGTGGCCGAAGCTTGCTCCCGGCACGGTATCCCGACTGTGCATATCTCGACCGATTATGTGTACCACGGGCGGCAGAACACACCCTTGCGCGAGGACACGCCAGTCAGCCCCAAAAGTGTGTACGCCCGCACCAAACTGGCGGGCGACCGGGCCGTTCTGCGCTACAATCCCCCGCTGGGCATGGTGATCCGCACCTCGTGGCTGTACGCCCCGCTCGGGCACAACTTTGCCCGCACCATGCTGCGCCTCGGTGCCGAGCGCCCGTCGTTGAATGTCGTTTTTGACCAAGTGGGTACGCCTACTTACGCGCCCGACCTGGCGGAAGCCTTGCTGCGAATCGTGGAAAAAGTGGAAAGTGGAGAAGTGCCGCGAAATGCCGTAGCGGGCATTTGGCACTACTCTAACGAGGGCGTTGGCAGCTGGTACGATTTCGCCGAGTCCATCGTGGATATGAGCGGCTTGCCCTGCAGGATCAATGCCATCGAGACGAAAGATTATCCTCTTCCCGCTGCCCGTCCGCCGTTCAGTGTTTTGAACAAAAGTAAGATCAAGGAGGCGTTTGGACTAGAGATTCAGCATTGGCGGCGGGGGGTAGAACGGTTCTTGCGAGAAATAGGCTAATGTTTTGGCTCCAAAATGTCCGATTCGGCAACCCATTTGTCCGATTCAATTCCATTTACTGTCAGTAAGTTTGTGCCGCCGTTATTCCTGCCGTTGTGGCTCCGGAACCTGGCCCATCCATTCAAACAAACTTACCATTGCGTAACATGAAAAAGTTGCTCTTCCTGCTTCCCTGCCTCATTTGCCTTTCCCTGTTTTTCCAACAAACGGCCCACGCCCAAGGTGCCCTTCTCGGCATTCAGGGCATCCTGAAAAAAGCCAACGGCAACGCCGTGGACGACGGCACGTACTCCCTTAAGTTTCGGTTGTACGAACAAGCCGAGGGCGGGGCACATATTTGGCAGGAAATCCAGCCCGATGTGGACGTGGTGGGCGGCATATACACTGCCACGCTCGGCTCCATAACGGCGCTGAATGTCCCCTTCGACACCACGTACTACCTCGGTGTGAGCGTCGGTTCCGGCACCGAAATGTTGCCGCGCATCCGGCTGACCACCGCGCCGTATGCGCTTTCGCTGATCGGAAACACCAACCAATTCCCCAGCAGCGGCAACGTAAAAGAGGACAACACCATCATCGCCGGAAAATTAGCCGTAGGGCAGAGCACGTTGCCCGCCACGCAGTCGGTTCAGGTAAATGGCGGCGTTTTGGCCCGCGGCGGCCTACCGGGAACCGACGGCGCAAACAACAATGGTTATGCTTTTAGCGGCAATAACGGCGACAACGACAGTGGCCTTTTTTCAACTCAGGATGGTTATGTGGGTTTGTATACCAATGGGTTGGAACGAGTCCTTCTCTACCCTTCAGGGATGACGCTTAACGGACACCTGACCATGTCCGCCGGAAATGTCTATATCGGCGGAGGTGGAAAAATTATTTACGGCAACAGTGCTGCAACCAACGCCGACTGGCGCCTTGTGGACACCGATGTGTTTGCCAGCGGCGACCGGCAGGGCTGGGAATCTACAACCGGCCTGAACAATACGACGGCTGGCACAACAACGCTGGAAGATTTTAGCGACAATTTTCACGGCTGGGCACTTCGTCCCGACAATGAAAGCGATGTCTTGAAAAAACTATTCACCATCGACCCCGGTATAGTAGGTGCTTATACGAAGGTCAAGATCAAGTTCAAATACTTCTTTCTCGACTCTTGGGACTCTGGTGGCGGCGAAGGCCCGGACATAGGTATCGGTGCTTTTTCCACCGATAAAAGCGGAACCACAATGGCGCTCACCTGGTCTCAAGTAGGTGGGCTGTATGACAACGGAAATGAAGCCATAGATTTTTACGATAGCTCCAGCAACTACTCCGATGCTGCCACAATTGGTGAGATGACGATAACACGGCGCAACGGCTCAGACATCTCATACTGGGTATTTTTAGGAGCCAGAATGTCAGGCAGCGATGATGAAACGTATGCCATCGGCGACATCGAAGTTTGGGTAAAGTAAGAGCGTTTTAGTTCACCGTCAACCAGACTCATCAGGTATGAAAAATAAATTACTTGCGCTCGCTATCCTCGCGTGGTGCTGCGCCGTTGCACCGGCACTTCAGGCTCAAAACGCCAACTGCTCCGATGGCACCGTCATTGATGCGAACTCGTTCAGCGGAACCGTGTTTTTCAACTTCGGCAGCGTCACGAACGCGGCCAATACCAAAAACCGCATGAACGCCTCGGTTGGCGAGCTGTTTCTCGGCAGCTACTTCGGCCAGCAGTTCAACGGCCAGGCCGGTTTTTACAGCCGGTTCCTGCTCCCGCCCCTCGCACCCAATGTCATTGCCTCGCAAGGTGAATTGCTCGACCGCATCCAGCTCTCCTGGACCCCCGATCCGCTCGGTTCCTTTCCCTCGGAAGGATTCAACATCTTCCGCGACGGTGTCTTCCTGGCCAATGTGGGTGTCAACATCCGCAACTACAACGACTTCAACGTCATCGCGGGCCGCGCGTACAACTACGAGGTGAGCGGTGTCAGTATTTATGGCAACGGTGCCCCCGGCACGGCTATCGGTTTTCAGGTGCCCAACGGCACCGTCACCGGCTGGATACAAACACCCAACGGAAGGCCCGTGCCCGATGCGTTTGTCACGCTCACGCCCCTGCAAGGTTTTTCCGCCAAATTCGGCCCCATGGACGGCGCCTTCGCCATGTCCAACAAGGGCGTATCCGACACCCTCGTGCCGCTCAACAACGGCGAGTGGACGCTCGCTTTTTGGCTGAAAACCGATAGCGCCGATGCCAACGCCGGTATCATACGGTTGGACCCTTACTCGCTGATAATCCGGCCCCAAGCCAGTTCCTCCGGGCATGAAGGTATCGAGGTGGCGCAAACAGACGTGAGCGCCGCCCTGCTTACCGGACAATTCCCCGACAGCATCAAAAACGATTGGAACCACGTGGCTCTCACGGTGGATGCCGATGGCAAAGGCCGACTGTACATCAATGGTGTTTTGGTTCAGATTGCTGACCTGCCGCCCGTGCCTTCTGCCGACGAGATGCTCGTCGGCGCGCGCACGGAAGCTACAGGAACCTGGGCTGGCTACCTCGACGAACTGCGCATCTACCACCGCCGCCTCGACGAACTTGACCTCAGCGAACCCATGATGGGTACAGCCTCCTCCCAAACACCCGGCCTCAAGTACTACTGGAAGATGGACGAGGAACTCGGCGTTGCTTCCTTCGATGTGCTCCAGCGGAACAAACTCTTTTTCTGCGGGGCCACCTTCGACATCAACCGCCCGAACATCCGCACGATGGGCAAAACCAACGAGCAGGGTTATTACCGCATCGAATCCGCGAGCTACGGCACGGGCACCACGTTTTTGGCCGAGCCGATGAAGGATTTTTACAAATACCGGGCGCTCAAGTTTACGCGCAGCGAAAACGATTACGCCACGCTGCCTGACTTTTCCCTCACTCCCAAAGCCACTGTGGAACTGTGGGTGAACAGCGCCGGCCCCGACGGCGACCAGTGCATTTTGTCCAAAAAATGGCCCGGCAACGACTTCCGCCTGCTCCTGACCCCCAACGGCAATACCAGCGACATTGTCGTCAACATCAACGGTCAGGTACACAACTTCGGAACGCTCGGTATTGGGTACCAGCTCCTGGCTCTTGCGATTGACAGCACAACGGGCACCGTGACTGCCTACAAAAACGGTGTTTCCATCGGCTCGCATGCCTATGTCGGCTTGACCGGAAACTGGTCCGACCCGGCCAACAACTGGGTCGTAGGTGCCCGCTCAAGCGGTATGAGTTTCACGGACTACTATGGCGGCCTGGTGGACGAAATAGCCGTGTACGACACGATCATCAGCGCCGACAGCCTGCTCGCCCACGCCTTCCGCGCCCGCGACCCGCAAGAGACCGGTCTGCGTGCTTATTTTGCCTTCGATGAAGGCAACGGCAACCGCCTGAACAACGCAGGCTCCGTGCTGCTGCCTTACGGCACTGCTTTCGGCACGGAATGGTCGTCGTTTACGCCCCGGCAGACCACCACACCACATGTGTTTACCCCTCAAACCCGGCAAGTAACGCTCAACCCGAGTATCACCTCGGTGGATCAGGTGGACTTTGTGGATCGCTCGACCATACCGGTCACCGGCTTTGTGCGCTACCAGAACACCGACTGTTTTGCCAAAAACGTGGAAATTTTGGTCAATGGCGCGTCGTATTCCCCCAAGATCATAACCGATTCCACCGGCCGGTTTACCGTTGAGTTCGATCCCGGCACATCCGCCGTCCTGACTCCGGTACTCGAAGACCACGTATTTATCCCTGCATTTTGGGAAGTGACCAACGTAGTGAACCCCATTGCAGGCATCGTTTTCAATAACATCACCACGCGCGAAATCAGTGGTGTCGTGGCTGGCGGTTTGTGTAAAAAATCCGTCATCCAGCCGCCGCCCGGCATGGGCCAGGGCACGGTGTGCGTGGTGAAGGTGCGTTCAACCGACGGCTGCTTCGAACGCCAATTGATCATAGACAACCAGGAGGGTGAGTACGAGTTTCTGGAACTGCCTCCGCTGGAAAGCATGACGGTGGCAGTAGTGGAGCACTCCGACCCGGATGTCAAATCGGCCTTTCAGGTGCAGGGCGGGTACACCGTCAACCTGACCGAAAACGACACCATCCTCGACTTCATCTACTTCGCGCCACCAAGTGTGGTCGTCAACAGCGGCCTCGACACCGTTCCCGGCTGCCAGCCTCCGATTATCGTGCTGGATAAGGGGCTGCCGTACATCTCTTCTATTTCGCTCGTAGAGCGATACGTGCCTATTGTGGACAACATGAACATGGTCATTGACGACGGCGTATGCCAGTTGGACACAGCCAGTTTCCACATTATCAACGGCATATCCGGCATGACCCTCGACACGGCCATGTCCAATGGCGTATTGATCTACCGATTTCAGGCTGGGGAGCCGAACCCCACGCCACCGTTCCTGAAAACCCTGCAAATCATCGGCACATCCTTGGCGGGCAGGTCGGGAAGTTTGGTGGTGCAAGCCGTGGTGACGGGCCTTCGGTCAAAAGAAAACACCTTCACGACCCTGATGCCGCAAATGCCCACCGTGATCCTTCGCGATCCGCCGGGCGACGGCAGCCACTCCTATTTGGAGAAAGGCACGACGATGTGCAAGAGCTATACGGTTTCTTCCCTCGAAGAGGACGGCTTTGGCGGCGGTTTTGAGCTGCACCTTGGCGGAAATGTGGGAATTGTTATCGGTGTCGGTGTGGGGACTATTCAAAACTCCGGCGTTATTTTGGATGAAAATCAACAATTCACGACGACTTTCAAAAAGACGAGCGACAACACGTTCCAGACCTGCGTGACCAATAACGAGCGCATCACCACCAGCGACGACGATCAGGTGGTCGGCGGCGGTGCCGGCGGCGATGTGTACATCGGAGAGGCGTTCAACCTGATCTTCGGGTTTGCGGATATGGTCACCTTTGATGAGAATGCCTGCGCAGCCAATGTAGCCACAGTCCTGAATGTTGAAGCCGACACGTTTGCTACCGTGTTCCTGTATTCCGAATACCACATCCTGAACAACACGATGCGGTACCTCGACGAGCTCCTCGCCAACCCGGGAAATTCCACGCCCGACCAAATTCAGCAATATACCCAGTCCAAAGCGCTTTGGCAGGCTATACTGGATCGCAACGCGATGCTGAAAGATTCGGCGAAATTCATTCGCAACATCTCGTTCGATGCCGGTGCCTCGTATGAATTTGCCGAAACCTACGATGCCTCGAACGCCTCTGTGGACTTGAGCGACACAACGTACGCCGTGACCGAGGCTTTGCATTTTGGCTACGAGTTCAACAAATTCGGAATAACGGGCAATCTCGCTTTTTCCCAAACCCGTAGCACCGGCTACACGACAGGTAACGACTCCGGCACCTCCCTGACGGCGGGTTATGTTCTGTACGACGACGATTCCGGCGACGCGTTCTCTGTGGATGTAGCCTTAGATTCCGTTTACATGACCCCGGTGTTCAACCTGAAAACTGGCCAAACCTCCTGCCCCTGGGAAGATGGCACCGCCAACCGCGAAGAACCCAACCTGACGCTCGCGCCGGGTTCGCAGTTCACGGCGATCAACGTGCCAGCCAACGAACCGGCGGTGTTCAAGGTGAACCTCGGCAACCTGAGCGCCACCAACGAAGACCTGACATACGGCTTGACCGCCATCGCGAACAGCAACCCGAATGGGGCCGTTATCAAGATCAATGGCCAGCCGATGAACAACAACATCGTGCCGTACCTGATCCCGTATGGTACCTCCGTGCCGGCTACGGTTACCATTGAGCGGGGACCGATCGAATATGAATACGACAGTTTGCAGATCGCCCTCGTATCCCAGTGCGAATACGAACGCGACCTGACTACCGTGGTGCCTGAAGCGCACACCTCCAAATTTACCTCGTCCATCTACTTCGGCGTGGACTTCATCCGCCCCTGTAGCGAGGTAGATGTAACCGTGCCGGAGCAAAACTGGGTGGTGCTGAATAACGACCCCATCCAGCCCGGAACCTTGCGCCGAATCACCGTGTCGGGCTACGACCTGAACTCCTCAGACTTCCAGTTGATCCGCGTGCAGTATCGCCGCTCCGACGGCGACGGGGCTTGGCTCAATATCCCCAGCCCCGGCGGCGTGTTCGAGTGCTACAACCCCAACTGGTCGGGATTTTCCGGCCTGACACCGGCTCAGCAGGCGAACACGCTCGGACCGGACTTTACCCAGTTTTTTTGGGAAACGGCAGGTATCGGCGACGGCAACTACGAAATCCATGCTTGGGCCGTATGCACCGGCGATGCCTCGGACAAGCCCGGTTTCTCCGACATCATCAAAGGCCGCATTGACCGCGAGCCGCCGAGTATCGTGGGCGTACCCCAACCCTCGGACGGGGTATACCACGTGGGCGACGAGATTTCCTTCACGTTCAACCAGCACGTGGACTGTGACCGGTTGAATCCCGTGACGGACGTGTTGCTGTTCAACACCGAGAACAACTCGCAGATCGCCCTCAGTATCACCTGTTTTGAAAACAAAATCGTGCTTGACCCGACGTTCGACAACGAGTTTTACGAAAACAAAATCCTGCGTGCCGAACTGAGCGGTATCGAAGACCTCGTGGGCAACGTGTTCAACGGCACCAAGTTCAACAGGGGTGTCTGGGAATTTTATGTGGATCGCAACGAACTGGCTTGGCTGAAGGACAGCCTCGGTGTCACCAAGTTCGAGGGCGAGCCGAAAACCGGTATTGCAGCCATCCACAACCGGGGCGGCTACCCGGTACCGTTCAGCATCCTCGGCGCGCCCGATTGGGTACGTATCGTGCCCGACCAAGGCACGTTGGCTGCCAACGAGGTACTGCCCGTTCGTTTCGAGATTGACTCCACGCTCGCTTTCGGGCACTGGACGGACAGCATCACCCTGCACACCGAAACGGGCCTCAATCCCTTCTTCATGGGCGGCGATGAACACCTGCCTATCGGCGTGCGCGTAGTGTGCAGCCCGCCCTTCGGCTCTGTCAATGCCGCGCAATACGAAAACACCATGAGCATGGCCTTGCGGGTCAACATCGAAGGCGTACTTTCCTCCGACCCGGAGGACATCGTGGCGGCGTACATCAACGACGAATTGCGTGGGCGTGCCAATGTTCAGTATGTGCCGCTGCTGGATACTTTCCTCGCTTTCTTGACGATTTACGGCGGTCCGGCAGATATGCTCGATCCCATCCGCCTCGAAGTGTGGGACGCTTCCGAGTGCCAGCGCTACGGGTATGTGGTGGAAAATTTCACCTTCCAGGCCGACAATATCATCGGCACGCCGAACAGCCCGCAAGTGATTCACACGGCAGGGCAGTTGCTGCGCGAAGTGCCCATCGGCGATGGCTGGAACTGGCTGTCGTTCAACCTGGCCTTTCCCGATAACAGCCTCAACGCGGCTCTCGCTACGCTACACTACCCGGAAAACGACCTGATCCGCAGCCAAGGGCCGTTTTCGGTGTACAACGCGGGCAGTTGGGTGGGGGCTTTGACCAACCTGAGCAACACCTCGATGTACATTTACAAGGCCGACACACCCGACACGCTGCGCATGCTGGGTACTGCCATTGACCCGGCTACGTTGCCTATCCCGTTGGTGAACGGCTGGAATTGGGTCGGCTATGTGCCAAACTACTCGCTCCCGATTGACGACGCGCTTGCATCCGTGACCGCCCAGCCTGGCGACCTGATCAAAAGCCAGACAGCGTTTGCGCAGTACACCAAAATTGTGTTGCCCCCCGATACGATCTACCGTTGGGTCGGCAACCTGAAGTACATGTCGCCACCCAACGGTTATCAAATCAAACTGACCGGCACGGGTACGTTGACCTACCCGCCACCACCGAGTCCGTTTGCGGAAAACCCCGTGCAGGCGCGTGGTGAAACGGAAGCTCTGGCCGCGCATTGGTCGGTAAATCCGGCTCAATTTGAGCACAGCAGTACCCTTATCGGCATGATCCGCGCCAATGGTAAAAATGCCACCACAAGCAACATGGAACTCGGCGTGTTTGTCAACAGCGAAGTACGAGGCACAGCACAAGCCATCTACATCCAGCCGCTTGACGCGCACCTGTTTTTCCTGACAGCCTACGCCAACACGGCGGGCGAGCTGCTGCGTTTCAAACTGTACGACGCTGCCACTGGCACCGTGCGTGACCTGTCGGAAACGATGTATTTCTCGCCCAACCAACACCAGGGCAGTATCGAAAACCCGGTGCCGTTTGAACTGCAAACGACTGCTGCGCCGGAAGAGATCGAAGCGACACTCGCGTTCGACGCGCAGCCCAACCCGTTCAGCAGCGAGACAACGCTTCGGTTTGTTATGCCGAAGGCAGAGGAAGTAATGCTCTCAATCAGCGACGCGCAAGGCCGCGAGGTGGTACGTCGCCCGATTTCGGCGGTGGCCGGCTCGAATATGCTGACATGGAACGGTCGCTCGGATACGGGTTCGTGGCTAAGTAGCGGGATGTACATGGTGCGCGTGCAGACAACTGCAGGAAGTGTTATGCGGAAGGTGGTACTGCAGCGACTGCCGTGATGCCCGGTAAATAGTGGGTGTCTCACAAGTCACTTGTCCATTTTTCAATGTTCAATTGACCTGTGAGACACCCACTATTTACAACCTTGTTCATCAACCCGCCAATGCAACATGAACAGTAGCAACATATTGCTCGCAGAGCAAACCCCAATGATCCGCACGTATGCCGTCGAGAACAAGGCTTACCTGTTCCGCGATCGGTTGTTTGTCAAAATGTGCCATCAACCACACTACCGGACATTTTTGTTTTCCGTGTATCCAGGGTTTGCCAAACCTGGAAGGTCTCGTTCCGAAAATGTCCGGTAGTGTGGCCATCAACAGGGGAAATTATATGGCTCAATGTCTACGTTACACTTTCGTCATTTCGGTGGCTATTTCGGCATTCGCACCAATCACGCTCTCCGCACAAGGCGGCTGTACACTCGGTAGCATCAACCTCAACGTGGTGGCTGCCCCTCAGCCTACTATCACTGGCAACAACCAATTTTGCCAAGGCGGCAGTACCACGCTTACAGTACCACAAAACTTTGATGCCTATTCGTGGTCCACAGGCGACAACGGTCCTTCCACAACAGTGAATGCCCCCGGCACGTACACGGTCACTGTGACCAATAGTGCGGGTTGTACCGGTACGGCTACGCAAACGGTGACACAATCGCCTGCGCCATTGCCTTCCATCACCGCTGCACCTTATCAGTGCAACGGCCAGTTTACGCTGGATGCGGGACCCGGCTTTACTTCGTACAACTGGAGTACCAGCGGTACCAACCAAACGACCACGGCACCCACAGCGGGCACCTACACGGTAACCGTCACGAACTCGGTCGGCTGCACTGGCACGGACGAATTCAATGTTACCATTCCCTCGCCGCCCGTGGTGACGATTTCGGGCGACAACCAAATTTGCGCCAATGGCTCCGGCTCCCTGCAAGCCACGCCG
>JBEBHD010000101.1:0-16821 GCA_040080915.1 Saprospiraceae bacterium | reverse complement strand
GGCAGGGGTGAGGGTAGGTGGGTGCATGGTGTGGGCGATGAGAGCCTTACAGCGTTCCATAAAATGGGTGTCCGTTTCAGTCATCATACAGGCTTTGGTTTTGACTTGGCCAGTTCCGTTTTTAATGCAAGGCTTTGACGGCATCCGAGAAAGCAAGATTTGCATAATTCATGTCATCTTAGTTTTCTGTCTTTCTCTTCAATCGCGAGATCGTTGATGCTGGCGAAGCGCTTCTGCATCAGACCGTTTTCATCAAACTCCCAGTTTTCATTGCCGTAGGCTCGGAACCACTGGCCGTTTTCGTCGTGGTACTCGTACTCAAACCGCACGGCGATGCGGTTGCCGCTGTGCGCCCAGTACTCTTTTTTGAGTTTGTATTGCTGTTCCTTTTGCCATTTTGCCGTGAGGAACTGTACGATTTCCTCCCGGCCGTTGAGGAACAAATGGCGGTTGCGCCACTCGCTGTCAACCGTGTATGCCTTGGACACCCGCTCCGCGTCTTTGCTGTTCCAGGCATCTTCGGCCATTTGGATTTTTTGTTTTGCTGTTTCCTCGGTAAACGGGGGCAAGGGTGGTCGTTGATTTTCCATCTTGAAAAAGTTTGTTGTTAAGCAATGGCGGTCTGACGGGTGCAATACCCGCCAGACCGCCAACATGACCTAGTTCTGATTTATTAATTGGTCGAGGCTGGCAGCCATGGCCACTTTGCTTTGCAGCCCGACTTGTCTGCCCGCAAGTTCGCCTTTTTTGAAATACAACAAAGCAGGTACGCTGCGGATGCCATAAATGGTGGAAATCTCGGATTCTGCGTCCACGTTCACTTTAGAAATGACTGCCTTGCCTGCGTAATCGGCGGCGAGGCTCTCCAATGCAGGCTGCAATGCCTTGCACGGGCCGCACCATTCTGTATAAAAATCCACCAGCACTACATCGTTTTCTTTCAGGGTGGATTCAAAATCGGCTTTGCTCAATTTTTTTAACATGGCTAAAGAATTTTGTGCGTGAAAAAATGGGAACTGCTGGCTTATTTTGGGGCAGGAAGTCGCCGCTTGCAGCCCGGCGACTGAAATTTAAACATGCTCTAAGCGGCCACCGCTTCCAGCTCCGGTGCCACCGGGAAATCAATGGCAAACCGGCCCACGCTGTACAAGTAGTTGCTGATGATTTTATCGCCTATGACGATGAGGATATCCACGACATTGCCTTTGTTGTAGCCAGCCGAAAATAGGTTTTCCACTGTCTGCACAGATGGCTTGCCCCGGGTAATGGTCGTCTCTTGAACGAATTTCACCAGCGCATCTAATTTCGGGTTGAAGCCGGCTTCTCCGCTTCGGATGTCCAGAATTTGCTCGTCGCTAAAGCCGTTCATTTTACCCAAAACGGTATGGGCACTTTGGCAGTAGCGGCAGTCATTCACCTGGCTCACCACGAGGTTGATAACTTCCCGCTCTTTGGCCCGAAGGCTGCTTTTGCGGTTTTGGAATGCGAGGTAGTCGCCGAGAGCGGTTTCGCTGTGCGCAAAACTGGCGTAGAGGTTGGGCACAAAGCCGAGTCCTTTTTGCAGGTTGTCGAATATAGCCTGGTTGTTGGCGCTTACTTCGTCACGGGTTGGAACATTAAACTGTGTCATCTTTCTGAATTTTTTTACTCAAAACCTTGGTTAAAATTGATGACACAAAGGTGCGGGCAGGCAGAGGGGCAAGGGTAGGCAGGGATTCCCGAAGGCTTGGCAATTTTTCCCTTAGTACCGAGAAAAAATAACCTCACGATTTGGAGGAGGATAATTTGGTGGCAGGCAAGGCGCGAGGAAGGCGCATAGTAGGGCTACAAAACTGACGAGCAACGCAGAATGCCGCCCAATTAGCCCTTCCAAATCGGGAGGCTATTATTTCATCGGTACTAAATCAAATTTGTTCTCGAAAAGCGCTTGGCGACACGCCCTCCTGCGTCTTGAAAAAGCGGGAAAAGGTCTGAACGTCCTCGTAACCTATGGAGTAGGCAATCTCGCTGACCGCCTGATCGGTGTAGCGCAGCAACCGGCGTGCTTCGAGCATTTTTCGTTCGTTGATGATTTGCAGTGGTGTTTTTGGGCTGACCCGGGCGAATAAATTGGATAGCGTTTTGGGCGAGCGGTGGAGCAACTCGGCGTAGTCGGCAACAGTGTGCCTGGTTTTAAAATGGGACTCCACCAAAAAATTGAACTCTCGCACCAACTCCAGGTTATTTTTCTCCAAAGGGGCCAACTGACGTTGCTCCTTGTAGAGCCGTGTGCAAAGTATCAGTAGCCGCTTCAGCATCATTTGCAGCATCTCGATTTGCAGATCGTCCTTCGATTGCATTTCTATCGAAAACATTTTCCAGAGAATGTCAAACTTCTCCAGTTCAGGCTCCGGGATGCGGAAAACGGGCAGTTGCGAAGCGCCAAAGAACAGGATACCCCGGCAGCCCACCTCTGAGTCGTGGTCAATGATGCAGTAAAATGGGCGATTGAAGCGCACCATGCGCATGGACGTGACCTTTTGTACTTCTATGCGGTGAAATTCGGTCAGGCAGATGACTTCGTTGTTTTGGAAAACATAGTCCTTGCCGTCAATCTTGAGGCGATTGTCATCGGCGGTCATCCAAAGCATGGTCAAGCCGTTCTCGGTTTTGTCTTTAACGATGGAACAATTTTCAGACGTGATGCGCTCCAATCGAAGGTATTCGTGCGTATTTCCTTTGAATTCCATGTTACTAATTTGGCAGGCGACTATTCGGGTGCCTTTGGATTGGGTTACAGTACCATTATTTGTCTTAACTAATCCGGTACGTCGAAGTTGCCAATACAGTGCCCTTCACTTTGGTCTGCACGATACGTTGGTTGTTTTCGTCATGGCGCACAAATTCGGGATTATCGAAGGCTAATGGCAAAGGGCTGTGCAAACACGCATTGATATGGCTCGAAGTTGAGTCAAGGGCGAAATACAATGGTTGCCCGGTAATATTGCGAATCCGCAAATCCTTGTACCCGTAAACCACAGTAGCATCAGAACCAAGTGGCGCAAAGCGCTCGTTTTCACTATATATATCCACAGAATGGTTGTGTCGTTCCAATATTTCCAAGCCTGTGCCTAGCGCGAGGTAGTAGAGTATGCCGGACACTTGGCATAAGCCGCCGCCATACGCACTCTGTAGTTTTTCCGCTACCAAATTTCTGCCTTTGCGGTAGCCTTGCCAACGGCCCGGGCAACCCACCACCTCCCAAAAAGCAAATATTTCGCCGGGCATGATCAGTACCTGGTTGACCTTTTTCCCAGCCTTTTGCATATTGAACACCTTGTTTTCAAAAAATGCGCTCTGCAAAATGGGCTGCTGTAACCTGACACTATACTCAAATACGGGCATCGAATCAAACTGGCTTTTGGCAAATTGCTGCGTTTGTCCGCTGAAATAGTCGTTTATTTTCCGTTGTGAAAGGCGAAATAATACTTTTAAAGGCTTTGGAATGAGTGTTTTGAAATTCATCTTTTGGCCAATGAAACGACGATGTAAGAGGCGTATTTTTTCAAAAAAGAGCGGCAAAGCCAAGTGTCGAACGAGCGCAAGAACGGCCGCACGAGCGGTGGGAAACGATGAATGGGCAAAAACAGGATACCTTGGGCCAAGTGTATTTGCCACTTCGCATTTGCCAACGCCTGCACTTCCGAGAGGGTAAATGCGTTGGCGCCGTGCCAACTTTTGCTTTTATAGCCCAGTAATGTGCGACGCGGCTTTGAAGGGAAATCAAAGATAAACTGCCCTCCCGGCTTCAGAATCCGGTGTACTTCTGCCAATAATTTTTCCAGATCCGTTGACGCGATGTGCATGACGACATGCATGGATATGGCGGCTTCGAAGTAGTCATTTTCATAAGGTTGAGCAAAAAAATCGGCTTGAGTGAGGAGTTTGTCGGGCTGTTTTTGGCGTGCCACCGCCAGCATGGCCGCACTTGCATCAAGGCCGTGTGTGGCGAAATCCAAAAAACGACCGGTGCCGCAGCCCGCATCCAACACCCTTTGGCCAACGGCTGTGCTGAGCAGCTGCGACAAAATAGCGCGTTCCTGGGCATCAATAAATTGGCCGTATGTATTGCCAAAGCGGTCGGTGTCGTACAGATTGGCTATTCGATCGTAATATGCCGTGATGTCGGGTTGCATTCAATGATGTCCACGAAGTACACACTGAGAGGGTTTTATTTGCGTCAGTAGATTATCAAACCACTTTCTGACGGGTATACAGGTTTATTTAACTGGACGGATATTCAATGTATTGACCATGCAGTTCTCCATATTGCCAACAGTCAAAACAAAGTCTTGTTTGACTTTTAACCCGTTAGCATACTCTGCTGGCTTCCAATTTGGCATTTTTGATATAGCCATTACCAGCATTTCGTCAATTTTTGCATCTTTAGATGGCAGGGCAACTCGTACATCCGAGATATTCCCTTGTTCGGTGACGGTAAATTTTATGGCAGCCAAATCATAACCCGTAAAACTGCCTGCATCGATTTTTTCAATGCTGTTTTTTTGCAGATATTGAATCAGTTGCTCTGCGCCTTCGGCATAGCTAGCATTTTCAGGCATGACCGTAACCTTAAATTCGTACTGCTTGACGGTGTTGTTTTTCAACTCATTTTCAGGAAGATACAGTACGGTTACAGCAATGTCACTACTACGATCAGCCAATCGTATCAGTTCTTTTTGCGCTTGATTCAGGACATCGCTACTACCGGAAGCCTTTGATACAGTCCCGTTTTTGAATGCCGAAACCTCCACAGAAACATATTCTTTTACCCACGATGTGGGGTACCGTTTGTCCAAATCCGTAAGCGAGTGTACTTCTGCCAATTTATTTTCCTGGATAGAAATGAACGGTAGAACGTTGTTTACCTCAAATTTCAATTCATTCTGGGCAAAACCATTGAAAACGTGACAAATAGAAAGAAGCGCAATGAGTAAAAGATGATTTTTTTTCATACATACATTTTTTTGAAAAGCATTTTAGGAGTAAAAACAGAACACGCCGCGCTTCCGGCAACAAGGCCGGAGTGGGGGGCGTGTTCTGTTCATTGTTACATGGGCGGTGCTCCATCGGAGCCTTGTTTTGGCTTGCGAAAGGTATGTACATTCCGTTTAGTCGTCGCAAAAAACAGTGCAACATTTTTTCAGGCAATTGGGGGCTAATGCGGTTGGAATACCCGCCTTTGCCAATTGGATCATGGCTGTTACCGTATTTGAACACGTCATCATCTTCTGAGTCTCGTATTTCGTACAGCTGATGCGGTTTTTTGTTTCGGTTGGAATTTCCGTGTTTGGCCATCTTGAATCAGGATTTTTCCCAGCCTTTTCACTTCCCCGGAATCCATCGCCCCACCTGCTCGCAATAGCGCGCGTATTCTTCCCCAAATTGTTTGCGCAAGTATGGCTCCTCGTGCAGGCGGATAAACAAGTTGAAGGCAGCAAAAACCGCAGCGGTGTAGCCCAGCATCGTCCAAGAACTGAAAAACAGCGCTTCCCCCAGTAAAATGGTCAGCACGCCCACGTACATGGGATTGCGCGCATACCGGTACAAACCCCGGTAGACAAAGTGACGGGCCGGATCGAGCGGGGAAAGGGTACCCCGGCCATACCGGGCGAAGGAATAAATACACCAAAGCAGAATCGAGGTGCCGGTCAGGACCACCACAAAGCCCAAGTATTGGCGCCAACTCCAACCAGACTCAGTTAGGGCGAAGCCGGATAATATGTACCAGGGCAATAGAAAGGCGACGGTGCCGGGGCACAGGAGTGTCCACAGAAGACTTCGAAGAAATAGAAACATGGATTCAACGGTATGGTTGTTACAGCAAAAGTATCGCCTTGCGTACCTTGCCGCCTCAAAAATTTACCGTTCCATGCCTTTTCTTTCCTGCTTCACAACTGTTTCCCGCAGTACTTTTCTCCTCTGTTCTGGTCTGCTCACCCTTGTCAGCCCTGTTTTCGCCCAAAAACCCACCCCTGCCGATGCCCGACTTTCGGGCTTCGAACAGCACAAAAACCTGAAAAAGAACACGCTGCTTGGCAGCCTGAAAGCCGAGAGCATCGGCCCTTCGGTGTTTTCCTGCCGCGTCACCGACGTGGAGGTAAACCCCGCCGATCCCACCGAAATGTACGTCGCTTATGCCTCCGGTGGCTTGTGGCACAGCACCAACAACGGTACCACCTTCCAGCCGGTATTCGACCAGGAAGCGGCCATGACCATCGGCGATATCGCCGTAGACTGGCAGCGCCGAGTGCTTTGGGTGGGCAGCGGCGAAAACAACAGCAGCCGCTCCTCCTACGCTGGCACGGGCATGTACCGCAGCACCGACGGCGGCAAAACATGGGAGTGGCGCGGCCTGCCCGAAAGCCACCACATCGGCCGTATCGTGTTGCACCCCACCGACCCGGAAGTACTCTGGGTAGCCGTACTCGGGCACCTGTACTCGCCCAACGATGAGCGCGGCGTGTACCGCAGCACCGACGGTGGCAACACCTGGAAACGCACCTTGTTCGTGGACAAAAACTCCGGTGCCATTGACCTGTGCCTCGACCCAACGGCGCCCAACACACTGTACGCCGCCACTTGGCAACGTGAACGCCGGGCCTGGAATTTCAGCGGTGCCGGTGAAGGTTCGGCCATCTGGAAAAGCACCGACGGAGGCGGCACCTGGGGGCGCGTCAGCACGCCCGGCAGCGGATTCCCTACCGGCGCCAATACCGGCCGTATCGGCCTGGCCGCCGGGGCGAAAGACGGAAAAACAGTGCTCTACGCCAGTGTGGACAACCAGAACCCGAAACCGAAAAAAGACAAGCCCGCCGACGGGGTTTTAACAAAAGACCAACTACGAGACATTACCGCACCAGCATTTCAGAAACTGCCTGATGAGCAGCTGGACGAGTTCCTGAAAAACAACCGGTTCCCAGAAAAATACAGCGCCAAGAAGGTGAAAGAGATGGTGGAAAAAGGTAAAATAACTCCCCAAGCGCTAGTGGAATACCTCGAAGATGCCAACGCCCTGCTTTTCGACGTGGACTACATCGGTGCCGAAATTTACCGCAGCGACGATGGTGGCCGCACCTGGGAACGTACCCACGACGAGCCGTTGGATCAGATCAATTTCACATACGGCTACTACTTTTCTAACGTCCGTTGCCGGGCCGACGACCCCGACAATGTTTACCTGCTTGGCTTTTACATCATCACCAGCGCCGATGGCGGCAAAACCTGGAAAAGCATCAACGGCGACAACGTACACGTAGACCACCACGCCCTCTGGCTCAATCCCAATCGCCCCGGCCACCTCGTGAACGGCAACGACGGCGGCCTCAACATCTCTTGGGACAATGGCATCTCCTGGGCCCTGTGCAACAATCCACCTGTGGGCCAGTTCTACGCCGTGGCTGTGGATGCTGCCGAACCGTACAACGTATACGGCGGTGCCCAGGACAACGGTGTGTGGTTCGGCCCCTCTACGTACAAAGCCACTACCGATTGGCATCAATCCGGCAAATACCCGTACCAAAGCCTGCTCGGCGGCGATGGTATGCAGGTGGCCGTGGACACCCGGAACAACAGCACTGTCTACACCGGCTTCCAGTTTGGCAACTACTTCCGTATTGACCAAAACTCCGGCAAACGCAAACCCATCTCCCCGCGACACGACCTCGGTGAGCGCCCGCCGCGGTTCAATTGGCAAACGCCTATCCACCTCAGCCGCCACCAGCAGGACGTACTTTACCTCGGCGCGCACCGGCTGTACCGCTCTTTCAATCGGGGCGATGATTGGGAGGCCATTTCCGACGACCTTACCAGCGGCGGCCAAAAGGGCAACGTCCCGTACGGAACCTTGTCCACCATCCACGAAAGCCCGATGCGCTTGGGGCTGCTGTACACTGGCTCCGACGACGGCCGTATTCACGTAACCCGCGACGGCGGTGACACCTGGACGCGCGTTTCCGATTCGCTGCCGCAAAAAATGTGGGTCTCCCGCGTGGTGGCCTCTGCCCATGAAAAAGGCCGCGTATTCGCCAGCCTCAACGGCTACCGTTGGGATGACTTCAGCGCCTACCTGTTTGTGTCCGACGACTATGGGAAGAAATGGCAGCGAATCGGCACCGACCTGCCCGCCGAACCGATCAACGTGGTGGTGGAAGACCCCGAAAACGCTAACGTCCTGTACGTCGGCACCGACCACGGCGCGTATGTTTCCCTTGACCGGGGCGCGACGTTTCAAACCCTCTGCTCTGATTTGCCTGCCGTACCCGTACACGATATGGCCTTTCAGGCCAAAGCCAAACACCTCGTGCTCGGCACCCACGGGCGCTCGATGTACAAGGTGAATGTTGAGCACGTACAGAAACTAACGACAGACGTGCTGACCGCAGCGATCCACCTGTTCGAATTGCCAAAACAAAAACATTCCCCCAACTGGGGCAAAAAGCGCCCGTGGCAGGAATTGAAAGGACCTGAACTGCCGGTAGCCTATTTCACAGCCGCGCCCGGCAAAGCAACATGGACGGTAAAAACAAAAGAAGGCATCGTACTCAACACTGGGCAACTGGATTGCGCTAAAGGCCTCAACACCTTTATCTTTGCGCTCGATTGTCAGGAAACGGCCCTGAAACGTTACCAAAAAGCAGTACAAGATGCCCAAAAAGACCCTAAGAAGCCCTTCGAAATGACCAAGGCCGACACCGGGAAATATTACTTGCAGAAAGGCAGTTTTGTACTGGAATTGCAGAAAGACGGAAAAACGGCCACAGGCAATTTCACCATCGAATGACCCATTCATCGTTCACCAATCAAATACTACACAAAAAATGAAGCATTTTACCAAGCTGCTACTGGCAGCACTTTACATCAGCACCCTTGCCCTCACCGGCTGTTTTCATATCATCGAAGAGGCCTCGTTCAAGAGCAACGGTTCTGGCTCATACAAAATGACACTCGACTTGAGCTCCGTGAAGGGCATGGTGGACATGCTCAAAAGCATGAGCGAAGAGGGCAAGGATCAAGGCGGTGAAAAAGATGCCTCCGATGAAGCCCCGGACATGGGAGGCGCGCCCGATACCGATATATCCAAAATGGCTAGCGAAATGAGTCAGGTAGCCCAGTCGCTCAAAGGCATTGCCGGCCTTACCAACGTGCAGGAAATCTACGATACGACGACATTTACCTTCGGCTACGCCTTCGATTTTACCGATGTGGCTGCTTTGAACAAAGCCATGAAGACCATCAACAAAGAAAAATACGAAAACGACGTGGAAGAGGTCTTCCGTTTTAAAAACGGCAACTTTGAACGCTTGGACGTAGGCGACATCGGCGCTGAAATGAAAAAAAGCATGGCTAAAAGTGAAGAAACCGAAGGTGCGCCCGACATGGAAATGTTCAAGTCCTTTTTTGGCGATATGAGCTACAAGCAGGTTTACCACTTTCCCGATGCCACAGTCAAGAAATCATCCAATCCCCTTTCTCAAATTTCGGGGGACGGCCGCACGGTCACCATCATGCTCAAGCCTTTCGACGAGGAAATGATGAAGGACAACCCGAAAGTGGGCACATCGGTGAAGTTGAAATAGCGGTTGTTTCCGGTTACTTCGTCCCCCAGCGGTCCCACGCAACCATAGCGGCGAACAAAGGCACCAACCACACCACGCGTGCCTGGAAACGCATATCCACCATCGAAACACCGCTGCAAACGAGGGCATTGGCTGCAAGCGCCAAGAGTAAAAAGAATGCCACTTTTCGTTGTACCGGAGTGCTTTGCCAACTGCCCGGTTGCCACAAAACGAGGAAAAATGCCAACAAACCCAGCAACACGGCAAAGCGTTGTATCACGTCCGTAGCGTTATTGCTCCACTCCTCCTTGTACTGTCGGGAGGCTCGGATGGCATGCAATTGGTCGGGCATAGCATCCCGTATCGCATCAAATGGCGGATTACCTTCCCGCTCTTTGAAAATAATGCGCCCCTCGAATGTGAAAAACTGGATCATCGCGGTCTCGGCAGTTTTGATACAAAACTTGAGCACAAATTTGGGCCTTCGAAAAAAGGCGGACAGCGTCTGCTCGTAGTCTGCTTTGTTGGCTGCCCAGCCGCCCGTTTTGTTCAACGGACTTTCGGGGTCCCAGAGGAAATCGTGGGGGATGGCATCTATGTATGCGCACAAGCCCCAATTGCCTGATTTGCCGCACTCCTCCTGCAAAAATGGTTTCAAAAGGCCCATTTGGTTGAGCCGTCCGATCAAAAAAACGTGCGATGCCTTGTCGCGAACAAACCCGCCCCCATGCACATAATGTAACGTGGGCACGGTGAAATAGGCCAATACCCATAGCCCAAACACCCACCAAAACCGCCGCAGGCGAAATGCTCGTTTGGCAACCCAACGCCGCCATGCCCAGTACCCGCCGACTCCCATGAAAATGCACAAAAAAATCAGGTGGTTGGAGTAATGAGAGGCCAGGCCAAACCACAACACGGCTCCACAAAAAACTGCTGCGGGCCAACGCAACTGCTCACCAAACAGGAGAATGCATGCGCCAAGGATAGCCGCCGCAGTTAGAAAGTCCGGCATGAGCATGCCTGTTGAGATGCCGATATGGGTACAAATTGCCAGGCCCGCTATGGTCGCCAAAGGGCGAATACCCGGCTCATTGGCCGAAAACACGCGAAAAAACAAGTGAATGAGCGCCGACACGATCAGTGCCTGCGCAAAAACAACCAGCCACAGGCTTTCCAACAGCGAAACATGCCGCAAGAACAGCCCATAGGTGATCGGTCGAATCTTGGATACCTCGCCGAGGAACCCACCCGTGATGTAGGTGCTCGTATCGGCAAAAAGAAACGGGTACCCGTTGTTGATAGCCGGAAAGAGGAGCAACAAGGCTCCAAGCACTCTTGAAAGGATACCTTGGGTTCGTATGGTTGGGTGGGTTTTGATCAATGTCCACATACGCACTTCGTCTCGTGGCAAGTGTGGGTTATGCCCGTTCCGTTGGTTTGAGTACCGGGCATTTCAAACCAAAATTTATCTCGCTTACGGTCGTAATTTCCGATTTCGTTCAACGTGTCGGCTTCGTACAGGCGGCCATTCACCATGACATACCGGATGGATTCGGTGTTGCGGATGTTTTCCAGCGGGTTTTTGTCCAGCACGACCAGATCGGCGAGTTTGCCGGGGGTGAGCGAGCCGATCTCCTTGTCCATACCGAGGTGTTTGGCACCGTTGAACGTCGCACAGCGCAAGGCCTGCAAGTTGGTCATACCGCCTTGAGCCAGCATCCAAAGTTCCCAGTGTGCACCGAGGCCCTGCAATTGGCCGTGCGAACCGAGGTTGATGTTGATGCCCACGTCCTGCATTTTTTTCAACTGCCGGCTCACCCGGATGTGGCCGTTTTCATACTCCTCATCGGGGATCATGGTGCGGTGTCGTGCCCGTTCGTCGAGGATATGACGCGGGGTAAAGTTCAGCAGGTGCTGTTTTTTCCAGATGTCCTCTTTTTGGTAAAAATAATACTCGCCGCTCACGGCACCGTAACACACGATGAGGGTGGGCGTGTTGTGGGTTTTGGTTTTGCTCCACAGCTGCAGCACGTCGTCGTAGATCGTTGCCACAGGCAGGTTGTGCTCAATGCTGGTGTGCCCGTCCACTACCTGCGATAGGTTGTGGTAAAAAAACGAACCGCCCTCCGGCACCACCTCCATGTTCAGTTCGCGGGCGGCGGCGATGACTTGTTGCCGCTGTTCGCGCCGGGGCTGGTTGTAACTTTTCACCGAAAAAGCCCCCCAGGCTTTGGTGCGGCGCAGGGTGCTGCGTGCATCGTCGAGGCTGTTTATCGGTGCCTTGAAATCGCCGTCGGCACCGTACAGAATGGTGCCGGTGCTGAACAGGCGCGGGCCGGTCATGCCGCCCGACTTGAGCATTTCGGCGTTGGAAAAAGCCATCTCGGAATTCACGGACGGGTCGTGCATGGTGGTGACCCCGTAGGCCAGGTTGGCGTAGTATTCCCACTGTTTTTGCGGACTCAGGCCGTACCGGAAATTGCCCGAGTGTGCGTGTACATCCACCATTCCGGGCATGATCGTTTTGCCTCGGCAGTCTATCAGTTTCGGGTTTAGAGATTTTGGCGACTTGCTGTAATCGGCTGCGCTGCCGACAAAGGTTATTTTGTTGTCTTGAACCACTAACACGCCGTTTTCGATCACGCGGTCGCCATCCATAGTGATGATACGGGCATTCTGGAAAACGACGGCTCCCTCTGGTACATCTGCTTTCAGCGATAAGCCTATTTTTTGGCCGTTTCCGGGCAGCGGCGGCAGGCTGTCGGGCGCTCCGGGCAGGAACGCGAATTGGTTGGCAAGGTCAATGGTGAAATATTCGTCGCCGAGGGTGTAGTGGACTTTTTTGCCGTCGGCGCTCCAGTGAAGGTTGTAGCCGGCATCCTTGGCAATCTGGCTGAGGGGCACCGCCTTGGTATCGGCGCTCAGGTCTATTGTCTGGCCGGGAGCGGGCATGGCGCACACATAACCTTTGTGCAGTTCGGTGAACGCGAGCCACTTGCCGTCGGGCGAGGGCGCCCACTGATTGATGTATTTGCTTTTAAAGAGTTCGCGTCGGTCTTGGCCGTTCAGGTCGTAGGAGACTAATTTTTTGTCCAAACCGCCGAACAGGTAGCCGCCGGTGTTGACGAGGATGCGCATACCGTCGGGGCTGAAACGCGGATTTTCGCCTTGGTCGGTCACGAAACGAGGCGTTATTTGACCGTTGAGGTCGAAGTAAAACACGCCGGTTTTTTCCACCTTGGAAATGCCGAGCTCGTCATCGCCATCCTGCAGGCGGTAAACAATTTTATGGCCGTCGGGAGAGAAACGGGGCGTGCGGAATATACCTCCGTACACAAACAACTGGGTAGGCTTGCCCTCTAACAGATCAACACGCCACAGGCCACCGCCGTGCATGTCGTTCCAGGTCACGAAAACGATGTACCGGCCGTTTGCCGAAAAACAAGGCTCGTATTCCAGCATCTCCGGATTAGTGGTGTTACTACGCACGCCTTGGCTTTTCTCGTAGGGTGATTTTACCAACCGTTCCGGCTTGCCGTCGGGCAAAGTTTTTTTGTACAATTTGCCGGCGGCGTTGAAAACCAATGTTTTGCCATCGGGACTGGTTACGGCCTGCCGTATTGCGCGGGCGGTGAATTCAGGCTCAAAAACCTTGTTCTCAAATCGCACCGTTTCAGCCACTTTAGTTTTCACAGTGCAGCGGAAAGGTATTTCCTTGATTTGCACGCTTGGGCCGCTGTTGGCAGTCAGGCTCGGCAAGGTGAATGTAATCTGCTTGATTTTGCCGCCGGCCCAGATGGCGATGCTGCGGGCGGTAAGGTTGTCAGGAACAGACATCCACGAAAAACCAGGGTAGACCCCGAAAATAGTCCAGGCTTCCTGCTGGTCTTTGTCGAGGCCATTGTAGATCGGAAATTCCTCACCCGAGGCGAGGTCGCGCACGAAGAGTGTTGTATTGGTATCCACCCGGCGCACAAACGCGAGCCACTTGCTGTCGGGGCTGATCTGTGGGCGGAAGGCACCGCCAGAGCCGCCGGTTACTTCCTCGAGTTTGCCCTCTTGGCGGTCGTAGCGGCGGATGCCGAAAATTTGTTTGAGTGGGTCTTTGTTGTACTGGAAAAAGCCGCCACCATATTGGTCTTCACTGAAATAGATGTAGCGTCCGTCGGGACTGACGCAGGGTTCGTTCACGTCCTGTTGGTCGTTTTTACGCTTGGTGAGCTGTATGCCCTCGCCGCCGGACAAGTGGTACAGCCACATTTCGCCCGCGCCGAGGGAGCGGGTGCTGGTGAAGTGTTTGCGAGCCACAAAGTACTGGCCATCGGGCATCCACACGGCATTGTTGAGCAGTCGAAAGCTTTCCGTTGTCACCTGTCTGGCCTTGGAGCCGTCGGTGTTCATCACCCAAATGTTGTCGCCGCCGCCAGCATCGCTGGTGAAGAGCAGTTGCTTGCCATCGGGCGAAAACCGGGGCTGTACTTCCCACGCAATGCCCGACCGCACGCAGGTGGCATCGCCGCCGGTGGCGGGCATGGTGTAAATGTCGCCAAGCAGATCAAACGCGATGGTCTTGCCGTCAGGGCTTACATCAAGGTTCATCCACGTCCCTTCGGAAACGTTGAACGCCACGTCGGAATAAGGGCTGCCTTCGGGAGCAGACACGTCCCATTTTTTCTTGTCGGTTTGGGAAAATAGGGAGGTGGCGAGGAAGAAAGTGCAAGCAAGGGCGTATCGTTGTTTCATAATCGAAAGTTGTTTTTCAAGTCCGTTTCAGCACTTTGGCGAGTGTCAAAAACACAAAAACTAGTCCGGTCATAATGATCGGCGGCGGAAAGGTAAACACGGCCATGATAATAAAGCACAGACCGAATACGGGCAGGTTGATCCAAAGCACGCCGTCGAGCAGTGCCTCGTCCTGGCTACGGCGCAGCAGGTAAGCATTGACTAAGCCGCCGAACAGGTACAGCAGTGAAAAACACGAACTGAGCGCAGTGAACAGCCCCTGTATAGTAACCTCCATCCCGGCGAGGTTCTGCTTGTAGTTCTGCATCAGGTCAATGAGTTGCCTTTCGGTGTCGTTGGCTGGCACGGGGTCGCCAAAAAGGCTGAGGGCATGAACGACTGCTGTCAGCAGTTGAAGGGCCACAGCGGCCCACCACCATTTTTTGTAGTTGAGCATGGTTGATTCGATTTTGTAAAAAAAAGCTTTCCAGGTTTTTAAAACCTGGAAAGCCTACACAACGGTTACTGCACATACCCATTTTTCGCCCAGCAGGCGAGCCGGTTTAAGATGTCGGCAGGCAGTTTGACTCCGCCTTGTGGCATCGGCTCGCAGCCGCTGCCGTGGTTGACGGCGCAGAGCAAATTATGCGTTTGAAAGCCCGATTTGACCCCGGCGTAGGTAGACAAATCGAGGTTGTGTGACTTTGTAATCGGGTCGTGGCAACCGCCAAGGGCGCAAGAAATGTCCATGATCGCTTTGATCGAAAGCGTGTAGGTGTTTGTGGCGGCATCAATACCCGTACAATTAGCTTCGGCGATGTAGTCGGGATTCTGGGCATCCTTACTACAGCCAAAAGAGGCAAGGGTTACAATGGAGGCGAAGAGGATGATGGAAAAAACGGGCAATTTCATGTTAAATCGTTGATTTGGTGATGTGTGAACAAAGTGTTTGCGGGGCGAAAGTATTGAACCGGTTTGGGGGCGGTAAAAAAAATCTCCATTCTGTTAATATTGGCAGACTTGCCCTTAGGGCTTCTTCATAGTTTTGTCCCATGCGCCGCGACGATATTCTTGATGATTTCAATTTTGACGACAGCCAGTATTTCGAGGAAAACTCCGGTGAAGTAGTGGCCAAGTACTATTCCCCGTTGGAAGCGGAGGTAGCGGCTGCTCGATTGCGCTCGGAGGGAATTCCCTGCTTTTTGGCCAGCAGTACCGCTCAATCCGTGATGCCGCACCTGCAACTGCTCGTTCGTTTGCATGTGCGTCCAAAAGACCTCGACCGCGCCCGCATGCTCTTGGCCGAGGCCGATATTGATGCCAAAGACCCGGCAGACGAATCGGGCGACAACCAGGTGTTCACGTTTCTGGCTGTTTTGATCGGTCTGATTTTGGCCGCTTTGCTGGTACGGGCCCTTTTTTAACTCACCCACTCGTCCGGTACGCACCGGAGCGGATGTTTTCCATCCACCGGGCATTGTCCAAGTACCATTGGGCAGTTTGGCGAAAGCCTTCTTCAAATCGGATGGACGGTTCCCAGCCGAGTTCTTCCCGGATTTTTGTGGCATCAATGGCGTAGCGCCGGTCGTGGCCGAGGCGGTCGGTAACAAACGAAATCAGCCCGCGAGAAGCCCCTATCGGACGGCCTAACAGATTGTCCATAATATCGCAGAGTTTTTGCACGAGGTCTATGTTGGCCCATTCGTTGTTGCCGCCGATGTTGTAGGTTTCGCCGCTCCGACCGCGGTGGAACACGGTATCAATAGCCGAAGCGTGGTCTTTCACCCACAGCCAGTCGCGCACGTTTTTCCCGTCCCCGTACACCGGCAGGGGTTTGTTGTCCCGAATGTTGGCGATCATTACGGGGATCAGTTTTTCGGGGAACTGGCCTGGGCCGTAGTTGTTGCTGCAATTGGAAAGCACCACTGGCAACCCATAGGTGTGGAAATAGGCCCGCACAAAGTGATCGCTGCTTGCCTTGGAAGATGAGTAGGGAGAGCGGGGGTCGTAGGGTGTTTGTTCGGTGAAAAAACCGGTGTCGCCCAACGAGCCGTACACCTCATCGGTGGAGATATGGTAAAAACGCTTGCCGTCCGTGCGGTCCTTCCAGTGCTTGCGGGCTGCGTTCAGCAGGTTTACCGTGCCCAGCACATTGGTTTCCACGAAAGCCAGCGGATCGGCGATGGAGCGGTCCACGTGGCTTTCGGCTGCGAGATGGATCACGCCGTCGAAGTCGTATTTTTCAAAAAGCGCCGCCATGAGCGCTTTGTCGCGGATGTCGCCGCGCTGGAAAACGTAGTTGGGCAGTTCGGCAACATCGTGCAGGTTCTCCAAGTTTCCGGCGTAAGTCAGGGCATCGAGGTTGACGATGCGGTAATTCGGATATTTTTGAAGGAAAAGCCGCACCACGTGCGAGCCAATGAAGCCGGCACCGCCGGTGATGAGGATAGTCATAGGGTGTGTAGTAAGCCGTTGTTTTGAGGCGGGAAGAGGGCGTAGC
>JBEBHD010000327.1:0-4509 GCA_040080915.1 Saprospiraceae bacterium | reverse complement strand
TGCTGCCAAATCCGGCGAGCGATGTGTTGTCGGTGTTGTTGGGCCGGGCCGCCGCCGCGCCGCTGCGCGTGCGGGTGTGGGGCGCGGACGGGCGTTTGGTGTTGGAAGGCGTGCTGCGGGCAGGAGCGGAGCGGCTCGTGCTGGCCGTGGGCGACCTGCCGAGGGGGATGTATTTTGTACAGGCGGATGCGGCGGTGCGGAAGGTGGTGCTGCGGTAGGCCTCGCAGCCAATCTGCATGGATTGAAATCTGCAAAAGCGTCCTTGTTTCAGGCTTGAATGGGAGGGTAAATTTGCACCGGGACGATGATGTCCAGTAGGGCGGTTTTGGCCAAGTATACCTGCCTTTATTTGTGCGTATTTTTTTGAAAAAAAAGCCTATACTTTTGTCCCCGCGCCCCGCAAGGAGCAATTCTCATTTTTATCCTTTCACACTTTTAACCGATTTTGTTATGCAAAAACAACTTGATTTCGTTCACCACCACCGCGCCGCCCGGCAATCCGGGGGGGGGGCAAGCGCCCGCCCGCGCGACGTTAGTAAGCCTTTTTGAGAAGATGGGCCTGCGCCGAAAAGTTTTGCGATTTTTGTTGGCCGCGCTGGCGGTCGTGGCGCTGGGAGGGGTGCCGGTGTGGGGGCAGACGGAGGAGCCGCCCTGCTTCAGCGCCGACGACTGCTCCAACCTGCGCCTGCTGATCTTGAGGGACCCTGCGGGGTCCTGCCCGGGTTCTTCCGGCACCTGTTCCGGTGCCGATCCGTTCAGTCGCACCGTTTATCGGGTCTACTTGCGATACGCCGTGGACGAGTCCACGCCCGATTCGCTGCTCACTTTCGCTCTGGCCCACCAAAGCCTGAACGCTCGCGTGGCGCTCGACAACTACAACGGCGAGTCCCACATTGACCTCGCTGCCACTCGGAGCTGCTTTTTGGCAGGCCCCGGCTCGGCATGGGACCTGAACGGCAAGGTAGTTTTCGACGGCCTCGTGCCCGACGAGATTGCCCTGGATTTTCTCAATCCGGACTCCCTGCCCGACTGCGGGGCCACCAACGCCCGCATATTGTTTTCCCCGACCGTGCCGGCCAATGCCGAGGCCTGCCCGAGCGGGAAAAAGTGCGTGTACGCCTACCTGTTCCCGGTGGTGGTGCGAACGGTGGCGGGCGACACCATCCTGCTCAAGTGCGCGAACCTGGACTACGCCCCGCCTCCGGGTGTCTCGCTTACGCCCTGCTCGCCAGCGCAATGTGCCGTTAACACCAACAGCAGCGGCCAAAACGGCATATTCCCGTACGTGGTACCCTTGGCGCCCGCACCAACGGGCGACAACGCCGACCTGCTCGTCCGCCTGACCGACCCTTGGCTCTCGCCCGACGTGGACAACGCGGAAGCCGTGGCGGTGGAGATACTCAACTCCGGCACGAGCAGCGTGACCGTCAACTACCTGGAGTTTATGGTAAAAGTAACCGTGGGCGTGGCCATCCCGGATCCCTTGTTCGCCGCGCCATTCGGGCCTCCCCTGTCGGTGAAAAAAGTGGTCACTGGAACCAGCACCCTTGAGTACCATGTCAAATACGCCCTCGCTTTTTCGAGCGGGCTGACGCTTGCACCCAACACCCCCGTGAGCCTCGACACCCTGACCATCGGCCCGCCCATGCCCTTCAACCAGTATTGGGAGGGCGAGGTGGTACTGACGGACGAGAGCAAGTCCCGCGTCCGTTCGGCAGGGGAATGTTCACGCCTCGAACTGTCCGGCACGGTGGTGGAACTGCAGAGCACGGGCGGAACGCAGCCTTGCGATTCTACTTTCTTTCCAAAAGAAGTGCGCTTCACTATACGTGCGCAAGAGGACACCACGGGGGCCTGCCTGCCGCCCAAGCTCCTGATCGGGTTCTATGCGGAAGGAAACCCCGGCAATATTGAACTGGTGTTTGAGACCTTTGGGTGCCACGTGGGCCTTGATTTGGGCGGTAGCCTTGCCATTGCTGGCGTGAACTTTATCAACGGCTGGACCTGCAACGGAATCTGCCCAGACGACTGTTTGGCCATCGGAATCCAGAACAACACCGAACTGACCATCACTCTTTGCGAAAAGAGCAACCTGAGCCTGAACGCCGGCAACGGCTACGAAGCCTTTCTGGAAGTGGAGTTCGAGGGGGTGGGCTGCATCAACTCAGCAAGCCTGCTCGGCCTGTACTACCACAAGGACCCGAACGCCGAACTCCCCTGCGTACCGCCCATTGACAATTCCTACGAAGGCATCCCGGCCTGCGGGGGCCAGGCCAGCGGGCGCGTGGCTTTCTGGAGTGGCGACCAACCCATGGAGGATGTCAAGGTTTATCTTGATGCCGCTTCTGGCTGCAGCTCCTGCCCCAGGGATTCCATTTTCACCAACATAGACGGCGAGTATGTGCTTTGTCCCTGCTTGATGTGCGACACCTTTGTCGTCACCCCCTACAAGAACAGCGGTCCGCTAAACGGAGTGTCTACTTTCGATTTGGTGTTGATTAACAAGCATGTACTGGGCACGGAACAATTCGATAGCCCATATAAAACCATCGCTGCCGATGTCAACAAGTCCAATAGCGTAACCACCTTTGATATCGTTGAATTGAGAAAACTCATTTTGGGTATTTACACGGCATTCCCAAATAATACTTCATGGAGGTTTGTACGCAAGGATCATACTTTTTCCGGTCCATTGAACCCATTCCCCTTTCCCGAAACAGCGCTTGTTCCACCCAACGTGAACGATTTTGTTGCCATCAAGGTCGGCGATGTGAACGGAAACGCCCTTCCTCGCCCTGAATCGGAGCGCCCGCCCTTGACGATCGCGTGGCATTTGCCGGAAGAAGCCAAGCCCGGAAAAACGATCACCGTTCCTGTTGTTTACACCGGTGGCGAACCGCTTCAGGCTTTTCAAATTGGCCTGCGGTTCGACCCCTCCGTGCTGGCCCTCGTAGGGCCTTCCAAAGGCGAGCTGCCAGCCGTATCCCAAGAGAGTTTTGGCCTTGCGCGTGCGGCCCAAGGGGAAATTCGTATGCTGTGGCTTCCCGATGGTGCCGAACCGGACCAGTACGCCCTGCCCGGTACCACGCTCTTCCACCTCACCTTCGACGTGCTCGCTCCCCTGCCCGATGGCGGGCTGCCCCTGAGCGTGGACGAGGACGTACTGCACGGCCTCGCCTGGTCGCCCGACGATGCCCAATACGACCTGCGTGGCCAGAACGCCACCGAGGCTGCACGACCGGTGGTGGGGGTGTCCGCCCCTGCTCATGCCCAGCAGGAAGCGCTCAGGGCCATTTGCAGGCCCAACCCGACAGCATCGGGCACCGTGCTCGCCGTGCATGCTCCATGGGACGGTCAGGGACGAGTCGCCCTGTTTGATGCCTTCGGAAAACTGGTCTTCATGCGCAAGGTTGAGTTCGTCGCCGGTGACCAGGATGTACACATGCCCGAAGCTGCCGACGTTCCGCCCGGCGTGTACATCTGGAAGGTATTTGCCTCCGGCCAGAAGGCTGTCGGGCACTTGGTGAAGCATTGAGCATGTTGTTATCCAGTGCGGCGCAGCGGCTTGTCAAGGTAAACACTGAGCTCGACATCGCGCTCAGTGTCCCGTGGCGAAAGGCGCTGCTCCGCGCTGGGTTCCAACTCGTTCGCCGTCCGTGTTTTTTACAAACCCACTTTCACATCGCATTTCACAGGACATGAAACATCTCCTTTTGGTCATACTTGCCGCCTTTGCAGTCGCGGCCTTGCCAGCGGCTGCTCAAAACCGAATATTCGTCAACCACGCCGCTACGGGGGCTGCCACCGGCGCTTCGTGGGCCGATGCCTTTGCCGACCTGCAGGCAGCCCTCGTGCTCGCGCAGGCTGGCGACGAGGTGTGGGTGGCGCAAGGAACCTATCGCCCCACCTCCGGCACGGACCGCGGGCAATCCTTCGAGCCGAAAAGCGGCATTAGGCTGCTCGGCGGTTTTGCGGGCACGGAGACCGACTCCTCCCAACGCAGTTGGGAAGTCCACCCCACCGTGCTCAGCGGCGACATCGGTGCTACGGCCGACAGCACCGACAACAGTTACAACGTGGTGTTCCTCTTTGAACCGGACAGTGCCACCGTGTTTGACGGGTTCACGGTGCTCGGCGGCAACGCCGACTACTCGGGCCTGAGCACATCGCGCGACCGGCGCAAGTGCGGGGGGGGGATGTACATCATGGGCGAGGATGCTGAGGCATACCCTTTCGTGCGCAACTGCAGGTTTGTGCGCAACACCGCCCGCAATTCCGGAGGAGGTGTTTGCATAAATGGTGGGGGGGACGGGTCAATAGCACCATTATTTTTTAACTGCCGTTTTGAAAACAACCGATCTCTTGGAAACGGCGGAGGACTTGCATATTTGGGAGCATCGTGGATAGAAAGAGGTATAGAAATTGATTCTTGTGCTTTTTTGAGGAACATCGCCGGAAACCGTGGCGGCGGCCTGGTATATCAAGATGCCGAACGATTTGATACAATAG
>JBEBHD010000326.1:0-4512 GCA_040080915.1 Saprospiraceae bacterium | reverse complement strand
CATGACGGCACCGACGGGTGCCCCCCAACGCACTTCGCCCTCCCGTCGCAATCATCCTCCAAAGTCGTCAAATGCGATCATTTCCTTGGACACGCCCAAGTTGTCAAGCATGGTCTGCACCGCCGAGTTCATCATTGGCGGGCCGCAGAGGTAGTACTCGATTTCTTCCGGTTCCGCGTGGCTGTTCAAATATTGCTGGAGCACCACTTGGTGGATGAAGCCCTTGAACCCCGTCCAATTGTCTTCCGGCAGCGGTTCGGAGAGGGCAATTTCGAAGCGGAAGTTTGGAAACGCCTTTTCGATGGAGCGGAAGTGGTCTTCGTAAAAAATTTCCCGCCTGCTGCGGGCACCGTACCAGTACGACACCTTTCGGCCCGTTTTGAGGGTGTGGAACAGGTGGAAAATGTGGGCACGCAAGGGTGCCATGCCAGCCCCGCCGCCGATGTACACCATTTCCCTTTCGGTGTTTTTGATGTGAAATTCCCCGTACGGGCCACTGATGCTCACCTTGTCGCCGGGTTTGCGGGAAAAAATGAAGGAAGAACACAGGCCGGGCGGCACCTCGGCAAAGGCGTTTTTGGCCCGATCCCAAGGCGGTGTGGCAAGGCGGATGTTGAGCATGATGATATTGCCCTCGGCCGGGTGGTTGGCCATGGAGTAAGCCCGAAAAACCGGCTCCTCAACCACCGTTTTCAGGTCCCAGATTTTGAACTTGTCGTAGTCGTCTTTGAACCGATCGGGAATATTGTGCAGGTCGGTCTTGAAGTGGATGGTGGTTTCGGGCACGTCAATCTGGATATAGTCCCCGGAGCGGAATTTCAGGTTTTCGCCCTCCGGCAGCCGCACCACGAATTCTTTGATATAGGTGGACACGTTTTCGTTGGACACGACCTCGCACTCCCATTTTTTCACGCCGAATACCTCGTCGGGCACACGGATTTCCATGTTTTCCCGCACCTTCACCTGGCAGGCAAGGCGCAGGTGGTCGCGCACCTGGCTGCGGTTGAGGTGGTTGGTTTCGGTGGCCAGCACGTCGCCGCCGCCCGCGAACACCTGGCACTTGCACATGGCGCAGGTACCGCCGCCGCCACAGGCGGAGGCCAAAAACAGGTTGTTGGCCGAAAGGGTATTCAAAAGCGTACTTCCGGGCTGCACCCGGAGCGGGTGTTCGTGGTCGCCATTGATGACGATGTATGCGTCGCCCTGTGGCAGCAGGCGGTCTTTGGCCGTCAGGATCGAGTAGGCCAGCAACAACAAGACAAAAATAAAAACGACGACACTGCTGAGTAGGATCGGTACCATAGGTCAGGATCAAAGTTGTATTCCGGAAAAACTCAAAAACGCCAACGCCATGAGACCGGTGATGATCATGGCGATGCCAAGGCCGTGCAGGGGCTTGGGAATGTTGGAGTAGCGCAGGCGCTCGCGGATAGCAGCCATGAGCACGATGGCCAGAAAAAAGCCGGTGCCTGTGCCTACCGAGAATACCAGCGTTTCAGAGAAATTATACTCCCGCTCCTGCATGAACAACGACGCGCCGAGAATGGAGCAGTTCACCGTGATGAGCGGCAGAAAGATGCCGAGCGAGTTGTAGAGAGCAGGGCTGAATTTTTCTACCACCATTTCCACCAACTGAACTGCCCCGGCGATGGTGGAGATGAACAGAATGAAGCCGAGGAAGGTCAGGTCAACCGTGGCCAGCGACGGGTGTACCCAGCCCAAAGCGCCCGGCTTGAGCAAATATTCCAGTATCAGGTAGTTCAGCGGTGTGGTGAGCACCATCACGAAAATCACCGCGATGCCCAAGCCGGAAGCGGTCTTTATTTTTTTGGAAACCGCCAGGTACGAACACATACCGAGGAAAAACGCAAAAATGGCGTTCTCCACAAAGACGGCCTTGACGAACATATTGAGATAGTGTTCCATTGTCTAATCGCTTGTTGTTGAACAGAAAATGCGGGCTGGCGCTTAGGAAACGTTGTACAGTTTGGGTTTCCGGGCGCGCTGGTACCAGATGTAGATGCCTATGAGAAACAGCGCCATCGGGGGCAGCATCATCATGCCGTTGTTTACGTAGCCCATGTCGTAGGCCCACTGCGGCACCACTTTGTAACCCAACAGACTGCCAGAACCAAACAGTTCGCGAATCACAGCCACCACCACGAGGATGATCCCGTAGCCAAGGCCATTGCCGATGCCGTCGAGGAACGAGGGCCACGGTTTTTGCGCCATGGCAAAGGCCTCCAATCGGCCCATCACGATGCAGTTGGTGATGATCAGGCCCACAAACACCGACAGTTTTTTGCTCACATCGAACATGTATGCTTTCAGTACCTGATCCACCAGTGTCACCAATAAGGCCACCACCACCAGTTGCACGATCATGCGAATACGCCCCGGAATGGAGTCGCGTATCAGCGAAACGGCCAGGTTGGAAAAAGCGGTGACCAGCGTGACACCTATGGCCATGATGATCGCGGGCTTTACTTGTACGGTGACGGCCAGCGCCGAGCAAACGCCCAAAATCTGGACGGTCACCGGATTGTTGTCATCCAGAGGATCGCTCAAAACCCGGCGGTTCTTTTTGGAAAAAAGGCCTTCTTTTTTGGCCTCTTGCGGCACGGTAGCGGTTTCTGTGCTCATGTCTTTTCGGTTTGTTTACCAACAATTTACTTGTTTTCGGGGGCCAGTTTGGCAAAATAGGCCATGTAAGGCTCCACACAGGTTTTGAGCATTTGGTCAACCCCGCGCGAGGTGATCGTGCCGCCGGAGATGCCGTCCACGCGGTGTTCGGGGCCGTAGGGGATTTTGTCGGTCTTTTTAGTCACGTAAACCGACACGAACTTGCCATCGTGCAGGATTTTTTTTCCCTCAAAAGATCGCTGAAAAGGGCGGTCGGCAATTTCGGCACCAAGGCCGGGTGTTTCGGATTTGTGATCGAAATATGAGCCGTACACCGTGTCGAAGTCGTCCTGTACGGACAAAAATCCCCAGACAGGCCCCCACAACCCCAACCCATGCAAGGGCACGATGTAGTATTTTTTCGCGTCGTCGGCGGAGTAAATGTACAGCGGCAAGCGACGTTGGTCAACGGGCTTGGCCAGCTCGTCCTTCAGTACGATCGCGCTGGCTTTTTCGCCTTCCAACACGTTGCCCTTGCTGTCCACCACGCGCTCTTCTACGGCGTTGGTGTAGATTTGCTCGATCTCGGCACGCAGGGTGGTTTCGAGCCGAACGGAACGCAGGATGTTGGTTTTTTTGTCCAAGGCAATGTTCGCTTCCTGCAAGGGCCGGAATCCCTCGGACGCGAAGGCCAGCAGTACCGCCGTGACGACCGACAGTACAATCGCATAAATAAGGGTGTATCGGTTGCTATGCACGTTTCAGTCTTCTTTTTATATGTTGTTCAAGAACGAGGTGGTCAATGAGCGGGGCAAACACGTTCATCAGCAGGATGCTCAGCATCACGGCCTCGGGGTACGCGGGATTGAACACCCGCAAAATGACGGTAAGGGCACCGATGAGCAGGCCGTACAGCCACTTTCCACGCTCGGTTTGTGCCGCGCTCACCGGATCAGTGGCCATGTAAACAGCGCCGAAGGCAAAGCCCCCGCTGATCAGGTGGTAGTACGCGGGCGTATGCAGGGCGTGATTGGGCAAGTCGGCAGGTGCCAGCAGGTTGAACGCAAATCCCGTGACCAACACCCCCAAAACACAGGACACCATGATCTTCCAGCTGCCCACACCGGTCGCGATCAGGATGATGGCTCCCAACAGACAGGCTGCAGCGCTGGTTTCGCCAATGGAGCCTTGCTCAAAACCCCAGAACATATTGGCTGGCGAGGGCATGGCGTGAAAATTTGCATCGAATGCCACCAAACTGGTCGCGCCCGAAAATCCGTCCACGAGCGCGTGCCCGGCCTCCGGCGAAAGGTCGGTCCAGATGTCGCCCGACATGTACGCCGGGAAGGCGAAAAAGAGGAAAGCCCGTGCCAAAAGCGCGGGGTTCATGAAATTCATGCCCGTGCCACCAAAAATTTCCTTGCCAAGCAGGGTGCAAAAAACAGCCGCCAGCGCCACCATCCACAAGGGTATCGTGGCCGGAAGCGTCAGCGGGATCAGCATGCCCGTGACCAAGTAGCCTTCACTCACCGGGTGCCCGCGCTTGATGGAAAAAATAAACTCCACGGCCAAGCCCGCCGTGTACGACACGATAATGATGGGCAGCACCTTGCGCAGGCCGAACAGGAAATTGTCCACGTGTGTGGTTTCCATGCCGTAGGCGAGGTAGTGCTGGTAGCCCGTGTTCCAAATACCAAAAAGCAAGCACGGAACCATGGCAACGATCACCGCCGTCATGGTCCGTTTCAGGTCCATGGCATCGCGCACATGAACGCCGCCATACGTGGTGTGCCCTGGCACAAATGCAAACGTCTCGATCGCCTCAAAGGCGGGATGCCACTTTTCAAACCGCCCGCCTTTCTGAAAGTGCGGTCTGGCCGAGTCAAAGAG
>JBEBHD010000100.1:0-16845 GCA_040080915.1 Saprospiraceae bacterium | reverse complement strand
GTGTGGGCGGGCGTTTTGCCCTTGCGACTGTTGCCCCTGGAACCCGAACCCGACGAAAGCGGTGTGGCCGGGTTGCCCGTGCCAGGGTATATCGCCGATTATCAGCGCTGAAGCGCGGGAACGGGCCAGTGTGGTTTTCCCGGCCTGCCTCGCCCCCAACAGAACGACCACCGGGAAATGATCCAAATAGTATTGCATCAGTGCTGCTAAACGGCGTTCGAAAAGCATAATCCATGAAAATTAGGTACCAAAGGTGTGGATTTTCATGGTTGAAATTTTTTTTAAGAAAAAACCAATTCACTGATAACCCACCCCTGATATGGGTATACATGGACGTGTTCAACCAATTTTCTTTCACTAAAAAAAACACACGTCCTATGAAGAATTTTTTTGTGCGTGCGCTGGGCGCCGCTTTCTGTTTCGCCACAGTCCTCAACACAGTTTCGGCTCAAGACTTACGGACAGCCACCATGTCCAACGATGGCGGAGCCTTGGTAGCCGCGCCCGTGACCACGAAGATCATGGCCAAGAACGATGCCGTCAAAGTTGACATCAAGTCGGGCAGCATTGACTACCTGTTCTACTCTGCCGATGCGAAAGGGAACCTCACACTGGTCAAATCCGGCCATTTGGCTGAGCCTTCGGACAAAAACAGCCTCGTTGACCTCAACCTGAGCAAGCCCGGATCGGAAAGCATTGTACTCATCGTTACTGGCTCCAGCGACGAAAGCGTGGTGGTCTCCGTCGTGCCTGATGCAGCAGCGCCTACCGCCGCCTCCACCAAGGAGATCATTTCTACTGACAACTACGCCGTGATTGACATCAAAACGAAAACGAGCGTGGACTACGAACTCTGGGTAAAAGACAACCCGTTCAGCGACTTTGTGAAGGACGAAAAGCAGTCGGGCACCATCCCGGCTCCGACCGACCTGAACCTGCTTGACGACATGGTGCTCGGCGACGCGGATGCATACGAGATCAAGGTCGTCGTGGTATCGCCGCAAGGCGACGGCAGCGCCTCCGTTTTGTTCAGCGAGACAAAGCCGCAGAAGTAAAAAAGACAGGAGCAAATCACATAACTTGCAAAACAACGGACCGAGGCAATCTCGGCCCGTTTTTGTTTTTTCTTGTACTTTGGCCACGAAAAAAGTGTCACTTTGTGATAACCAAAACTAAAACGAGGGATCAATGGACAAATCATTGACATACGAGTCGGACGATGCGCTGTTAGAGGCGCTTCGCAAAAAGGATTCGGCAGCCTTCGAGTCGCTCTACCGCCAGTACTACCGCATGGTGGTCAAGCAAGTGAACGACCAAGGATTGCCGGACGAAGATGCGGAGGATATTTTTCAGGAAGTATTGCTCGTACTGGTACGCAAGATACACGACACGGACTTTGTCCTGACCGCCAAACTGAGTACCTATCTCTTCGCCATCGCCCGCAACCTGTTGTTGAAAAGAAGCGGCAAGCAGCCGTTCGTACAGTTGGACGAGAGTATCGTAAAACCGCTCGGCGTACAACCGCCCGAGACCGGGCCGGACGAGCAGGAAGAACGGATCAACGCCGTGGTCGGCTGCTTGGCCCAAATGGAAGGCGACTGCCGCACACTGCTGCTGATGTCCTTTTACGAAAAACGCTCGCAGGTCGAAATCGCCGAGGCGATGGGTTACAGCGAATCATTTGTCAAAGTAAAAAAACACCGTTGCCTCAGTTACCTCCGAAAACAAGTCAAAGAACACCCTTTTTTCAAGGACGATTAAAGCACCGCCGTATGAACGCATGGAATAGCCCCATCAACCCCGATAAGCCACGCGTCCTAAAATTCTCATCGCAACGCTTCATGAACGAACAACACATTGACACAATCCACCGGTATCTCTCCGGCTCCATGGACACCGCCGAACGCACAGCCTTCGAGGCTGACATGCAGGCCGACCCTGCTCTGCGCGAAGAAGTCGAACTGGAAAACATCCTGCTGACCGGGATCGAACGCGCCGGACAGGAAGATGTGCTCCAGATCATCCAATCGGTACACGGAAAACTGTCGGCCGAAGACTTTTTCAATTCGTCCAAGGCCCAGGCCTCCCCTGCCCTCACCATTGTTCACAAACAAAAATTCAACATCATGAAACGCTTGCTCGCAATTGCTGCTTCTCTCGTCGTCGTTTCCGGTGCCGTTTGGTTTATGATGAATCAAGACAATCCGGTAGATACCAACGCCCTCTACAGCCAGTACTATCAGCCCAATGAGGATGTCCAACGGGCAAAAGACATCATCAACTCACTGGAAGAGTTTGGTTTTGCCGGAGCACAAAGCGAGAACGACTCCCTGAAGATGGGGCTACAGGCCTACGAATCCGGCAAGTACGACGAGGCGCTCGCCCTGCTCAAAGGGTTTGCCGAGACGCACCCGGAGAATGACGTGGCCCAGTACTACATCGGCATAGTCCACATGAGCCAGGGGCGGTACGCCAAGGCCATCGAAGTCCTCACGCCGGTCTCCCGCTCCGACAATTCGGCCCTCAAAAACGATGCCCTGTGGAACATCGGGCTTTGCTGCTTAAAAGCCGACAACGGCCTCCAAGATGCCCGCGAAGCCTTCACCAAACTGTCCTCCGACAGCAGCTATCCCAACCACCGCGCTGCCAAAGCCGTTCTCGAACAGCTCATCCCGCAGTGAAGGGTTTGCGGGTTGGGGGTTGGCTCGCCCGGTTCGTCATTTTGAAGAAATCTGTCCACGCCTAGGGCGCATGCATGAGCGGGGCAGCCGAGCGAGGCTTCCCGTTGTGATGCGGATGGATTTCTGCAAAATGACAAACCGGGCGAACCAACCAGAAACCCCACTCCCCTCTCCAACCCCCAACCCTTTTTCATAACCTTTTTTTTCCGCAGGCTCATGTTCAGATCAATCCTCCTGCCTGCCTTGCTCAGTGTATGCTGTATGCAACCGCTGCAGGGCGGCACGCCGCAAACTGTAGCACAGGAAGTGCTCGACCGTCTGTTTGCCACCAACGGCAACTACCGCTTCAAAAAACCCAAACTCTCCATTTCTCTCGAAAACGGCAAAGTAGCGGCTTATAGCCCCTGGAAAAACAGCATCATTCTCGACCAAAAAGCGTACAATATCTGCCGCGCATTCGGGCGCGACTCGCTCGCGGCATTGGCCTATATCCTCGGCCACGAATTGGTACATGCCTACCAAACAGAAATCAAAAGCGGACGGACGCAGACCAATTTTTTGGCCTACAACCACCACTACAACACCGACACCCGCATCGAAAAAGTGGCCGATGTGCAGGGCTTATTCAATGCCTACCTGGCTGGCTACCGCTCACTGGAGGTCATGCCCGATCTGATCGAACGCATCTACAAGGATTACGGACTCATCGGCAAAAACCTGCCCGGCTACCCCACTCTCGAGGAACGCAAAGCCACCACCGACGAGGTGCTCGCCATCGCGCTCGACTTGCGCGACCTGTTCGAGAGCAGCAACTACCTGCTCATCATCGGTCGGCACAGCCTGGCCGCTACAGGCTACGAGTACATCCTGCAATACTACCAGGGCATCGAGATGCACAACAATCTCGGTATCGCCTATACCCTGAGCGCTCAGGAGTTCTGGAACCCAAGTACAGACAAATATATCTACCCGTTAGAGACTGACTGGAATACCAAAGTGGGCCGCGGGCCGCAACCCGACCGTTCCCTCGAGCCTCAGCGTGCCGATTTTTTGGTAAAAGCCGTAGCACAGTTTCAGGCAGCCACCGCGCTGGATGCCAACTACCTGCCCGCACGCGTCAACCAAGTGTGTGCCCTTACCATGATGGGACAGTCCGCAGAAGCACTGAGATACGCCGAAATGCACTTGCTCCAGCACATCAGCGGCCGCAAAAAGGCCAAGGACCAAGAAGCAGAAATGGCGGAAATGGCCCTCGGTATCACATACGCGCTGTTTCCCGGCGATACCCGGCGCAAAGAAGCTGCAGCGATTTTCCAGCGTCTGTCGGCCAGCCAGTACGTAGTCAGTGCGTTGTACGCCCAACAAAACTTGCAGATACTACTGCACAACGAGGCCAAAGGTAAGGTGCTGAGCAGCCTGCCCCTACCCGCCGCCTTGCGCCAGCAGATCGGCCTTATGGAACTGGGCCGCACCGGCAACTTCGAGCGTACGACCATTGACGACCGAAACGAGATTTATTTTGCAAAAAAACGCGGTGCAGCGGGCGGTTCCAGCACGTTTGTGTTTGCCAACGAGGACGACGGCAACCTCGTCAGCCTGATGCGCTTCCAAAACCGCAACCTCGCCGATGTGAGCATCTTGCCGCCCGAAGACGACCTGTCGGCTGTCGCCTACCAAAACATCCTGGCCAGCAAGACCGGTTTTTTCCTGAAATCACCCGCCGATCGGGCCGTGTTGAAGGTGGATTCCAAGGGACGTGTACTGGAGCTGGTGAAGTATGTGGAGCACACGACCGACAGTCGCCAATGATCAGAACGAGAAGACTTTCCAGGTTTGCAAATCTGGAAGGTATAGAACCTACTCTGCCCCCAACCAATCCACAGCCAGCATACCCTCCTCGATAGCCCGTTTGGCATCTAATTCAGCGGCCAGTTTGGCCCCGCCGATGCTGTGTACCCGCACGCCTGCCCGTTCGAGCGGCTCTTGCAGGATGTGCAGCGGCTCTTGCCCGGCGCAGACGATCACGTTGTCCACTGCCAAAACCTGCGGCGATCCGCTGACGGTCAGGTGCAAGCCGGCATCGTCAATGCGATGGTATTGCACACCGCCCCACAGTTGAACGCCCCGGCTTTTTAGCGTAATCCGATGCGCCCAGCCCGTTGTTTTTCCCAAGCCATCGCCGACTTTGCCCTTCGAGCGCTGCAACAGCCAAACCTGCCTCGGAACCAAAGCCTGTATAGGCTGGGCAAGGCCCCCGCGATTGGCGTTGGGTTGCTGGCCGATGAACGGGTAGTTCGGATCAATGCCCCACTCCTGGCGATAGCAGTCGAGCGGATCGGCGGAAACCATGTGCGGGTGGGTGAGGTACGCAGCCACGTCGAAGCCGATGCCGCCCGCGCCGATGATGGCCACACTCGGGCCGACAGGTTTTTGGTGCAGCAGCACGTCCACATACGACAGAACCTTGGGGTGCCCGATGCCTTCGATCTGGGGCGTGCGCGGCAGAACGCCCGTAGCGAGCACCACCTCGCGGAAACCTTGCGCCAACAAATCCTCGGCACTGACACGGGTGCTTAGGTGCAGGGAAACATCCGTTTTTTCGATCATTTTCCCAAAATAGCGCAGTGTTTCGTGAAATTCCTCCTTGCCCGGTATGCGTTTGGCCATATTGAACTGCCCGCCAATTTCGCTGCCCGCCTCGAACAGATGTACTTCATGGCCGCGAGCCGCCAGTTCGGTGGCGCAAGACAGGCCCGCCGGGCCGGCACCCACCACGGCCACTTTTTTGCGTGCCGCATTGAGTCCGAAACTGGCAGTAGTTTGGCCGAAAGGCGGCAAAACCGTCTCGCGGCAGGCGCGGGGGTTGACGAGGCAAGAGGCTTCTTTGTTGGCAAAAATATGGTCGAGGCAGGCCTGATTACAGGCGATGCAAGTGTTGATCTCGTCAGTGCGGCCATCGCGGGCTTTCAGCACCAGGTCGTGGTCGGCCAAAAACGGACGGGCCATGCTCACCATGTCGGCCTGCCCGGTGGCGAGTATAGCCTCGGCTGTTTCCGGCGTGTTGATGCGGTTGGTGGCGATAAGCGGGATGCCGACCGCGCCACGCAGGCGCTCGGTGACCCACGCGTACGCACCGCGCGGCACCAATGTGGCGATGGTGGGCACGCGGGCCTCGTGCCAGCCGATACCCGTGTTGATGATGGTGGCACCCGCCAGCTCTACTGCCTTGGCCAGGGCCACCACCTCGTCCCAGGTGCTGCCTTCTTCCACTAAGTCAAGCATGGAAACGCGGAAAATAACGATGAAATCCGGCCCTGTTTTTTCGCGCACGGCCCGCATGATCGCCAGCGGAAACCGGATACGGTTTTCAAAAGAGCCGCCCCATTCGTCGGTGCGTTTGTTGGTGCGCGGCACTACGAACTGGTTGATAAGGTAGCCTTCGCTGCCCATGATTTCCAAGCCGTCGTAACCGGCCTCGCGGGCCAGCGCGGCGGTGCGGGCAAAGTCGCCGATGGTCTCGCGGATGAGTCTCGGCGACATTTCCCACGGCCGAAACGGCGAAATGCGCGACCGCACCGGGCTGGGTGCCACCAACAGCGGGTGCATGCCGTAGCGCCCGGCATGCAGGATTTGCAAGCAAATTTTCCCGCCAGCCTCGTGTACGGACATGGGCACGATGCGGTGTTTTTTGGCCTCCGACGCAGTGCTCAGTTTGGCTCCGAACGGTGCCAGCCAGCCCTGCCGGTTGGGCGCAATGCCGCCCGTGACCATCAGGCCCGCACCGCCCCTTGCGCGGGCGGCGAAGTAGGCGGCGAGGCGATCGAGGGTTTTGTGCTCCTCCAGCCCGGTGTGCATGGAACCCATGAGTACGCGGTTGGGCAGTGTGGTGAAACCCAAATCGAGCGGGGCAAACAGGTGCGGGTATTGCGGGTGTGGTGCCATTTCGGGAGCGAGGGCCGTTGGTTGTTTTTTTGATATCGCCGAGCGTCGGCGGTAAAAAAAGCGGTTGAATGGAGAGGATTCAGCGCCCAAAGGTGCTGCGGCTGCAGCAAATTTTGTAAAAACTTAGGCAGGAACAATACAGGCTAGTGTTGAATACAAGCCGCAAAAACGCACCGGGTTTGTCACACTGAACATATTGCTTACCTTGCCCGCCGAAAAACAACTATCCTTTCTACATTGAAAAAACAAAACTGACTTTGGTATGAGCAAAGAGAATTGGGGCTCGCGAGTCGGCCTCGTGCTGGCAATGGCGGGCAACGCCGTCGGATTGGGCAATTTCCTGCGCTTTCCTGCGCAGGCCATCCAAAACGGCGGCGGCGCATTCATCATCCCTTACCTCACCTGCTTCCTGTTGATGGGCATTCCGCTCCTGTTCGTGGAGTGGAGCATGGGCCGTTATGGCGGCAAGTACGGAGACCACTCCACCCCGTTCATTCTCAACAGCATGAGCGGCGGCAAGCGCAACTGGTGGAAGTATATTGGCGTGTTCGGTATTTTTACCAACCTCGCCGTAGCGGCTTACTACTGCTACTTGGAGAGCTGGACACTGGCTTATGTGTGGCGCTCCGTATCCGGGGCATTTTCGGGACAAAGCCCGGATGCTGTCAGCCAAATGTTCGACAACTATGTCAGCCTCGGCAGCACCGAGCCGATCATTTTCTGGATCACCTGCCTGTTGCTAAATACCTGGATTCTCTCGCGCGGCCTGTCGGGCGGTGTGGAAATAGCCGCCAAAATAGGCATGCCGCTTCTGATCTTTTTTGGCATTTTCCTCGCCATTCGCGGCATCACGCTCCAATCCGGCGAAGCTGGTGCCGTCAACGACGGCGTTGTCGGCCTCAATTACCTGTGGACACCCGACTTTAGCACCATCTGGGACTTCAAGGTTTGGTTGGCAGCAGCGGGGCAAATATTTTTCACCCTCTCCGTAGGCATGGGCAGCATCCAGTGCTACGCATCGTACATGCGCCAACGCGACGACGTGGCCCTCAACGCCATGTCGGCGGGCTGGATGAACGAATTCGTGGAAGTGTCCCTCGGCGCGGCCATCCTGATCCCCATCTCAGTGGGCTACCTCGGCATTGATCGCGTCGTGGAACTCACTCAAAGCGGCGGCCTCGGCTTAGGCTTCCGCACGTTGCCCTACTTGTTCCAACAGTGGGGACCGATCCTCGCAGCCCTGGCAGGCATGGCGTGGTTTGGCTTGCTTTTCTTTGCAGGCATCACGTCGTCGCTGGCGATGGGCACACCGGTTATGGGTTTCCTTCGGGACGAGTTCGGCTGGGCGCGCGAGCGTTCAGCGTGGGCGTTCGGGGCGCTGGTGCTCATCCTTGGCGCGCCCACGGTCATGTATTTCAACTATGGCGTGTTCGACGAGTACGACTACTGGGCGGGCACCGTCTCGTTAGTTGTGTTCGCCATGTTCGAGATCGTCCTGTTCGCCTGGGTGTTCGGCATGGATAAAGGCTGGGCCGAAATCACGCGCCATGCCGACATGAAAGTGCCTACGATTTACAAGCATATCATCAAATACGTCACGCCAGTCATTCTCATCGGGGTGTTCCTCGGCAGCTTGCTGAGCGAGGGCGGGATTCTGGACAAAATCGCGAACAAGGATATTCACGCCCAAATCGCCGCAGCCACGGATACCGCCGTGCGTGCCAATTTGGAGGACAAACTCATGTTTGTCAACGGCTCGCGCCTCCTGTTGGTGCTCGTATTTGCCCTCATCGCCTACGCCGTTTACATCGCCCAGCGCAAACGCGAGCGCGAGGGCCGTGTTCCTGTTATACACAACGACTAAAAAACAAGCAAAATGACCACATCCGCTCTCATCATGTTTTTGGCGGCCAATGGCATTGTCATAGCCGTCACCGTTTACTTTTTCCTAAAAGTACTGCGTACTGCACCGCCCGACGAATCGGAAGACGAGGGCAACTTCCCAAGAGGAGGTTAGTGGGGTTGGGGGGTTAGGAGGTTTCTGGTTGCGCGATGATGTCTAACCGGAAACCTCCAAACCCCAAACCTCCAAACCCCCTAACCCTCTAATTGGCGCAAGGCTGCATCGGCCATTTCCCACGTCGGGCGCATGGCCTCGGTCGTGGCTTGGCCCGAAAAGACAGCGGTTTCGCAGGTTTGCCAAACCCGGGTTAGCACTTCCAGCACTGACTGTGACACGCCGCGCTCCGCCAATTTTTCCCGCATAACCTGCTCGGTTAGCACCGCTGGCTCGCACCCCAATTTGGCGGCCACACGGTATTGAACGGCCTTCAGAAGTTCGTGGTAAAACGCCTTGGGGTCTTGATTTTGACGGCTCATCTGCTCCAGTTCCTGAAACCGGTTGCGCAACTGACGCTGGTTGGGTTTGGGCTGCTGCGGCACCTGCGGCGCGGTGTGCTGTTTTTTTCTCCTTCGAAAAAAAAGCACGACCGCTGCGGTTATCAGCCCAGCCATAAGACCGCCCGCCGCGAGGGTTGGAAACCAACGCACTGCTTGCTCCCAAAGGAGGCCCAATCGGTTCGGCCCGACCACTGGCGTTTTGATGGTGTCCGGCAGCGCTTGGTTTTTGCCGTAATTGGGGCCGGGAGTCACCGTGAGCACGATCGGTTGCTCCACGCGCAACGTGCGGTACCGGTTGCTGTCGGGATCGAATACGACCAATTCGGGCATCAGGGAGTAGGTGCCCGGTTCCTTGGGTAAAACGGCGTACTCCAACTTGCAGGCGTGTACGTACTGCTCGCCGGTTTCATATTCTTCCTGTTCCAGTGTTTTGGGTTCAAACCCCTCCAACCCCGTGGGCAGGGAAAAGCGCGGACTGGCAAAACGGCGCGGGTCGCCGTTGCCCTCAACACGCACGGTGAGGGACAGTGCGTCGTCGGTGCTCAGGGAGGTCTTGTCTGCGGCCACCGTCCAGGAATAGGCCCCTACCCCGCCGGAGAAATTGGCGGGGGCGGGTTCGGGCAACGGCTTTACGGTGAGGGCGACCGGCGGCGTTTGCAGCAGCATTGGCACCGACCCCAACAGCGCCCGCAGCCCTCCGCCCGTAGGCTCCACGCCAAGACGCACATGTACAGGGCCGATGACGATCTGGCCGGACTGTTGCGGGAAAAGCGCCATTTCGTGCAGGGTACGCACGGCATATTTTTTTCGCTGAACGGTTTGGTATTGTACGCGGGTATCGAAACGCCGGCGCTCTTGGGCAAAAGCCCCCTCCGGCTGCGGTAGCTCCAGAATATCGAACTCCGATACATTGACCTGCGTGTACAATTTTATCTGGCAAATCACCTGCTGGCCCACCCAGGCAGTTTCGCGATCCAGTTCAGCGCTGACGAACAGCCGGTCGTCCATGCCAGGGGCACTTTTTTGGGGCTTGCCCGCTTTTTTGGCCTTTCCCACGCGCACCACGAGCGGCTGCGTGCGCAGGGTTTGACTTCCGGTTTGAGCGACGGCGATACCGATGGTGTAGGTGCCGGGGGGACCGGCTTCCAACTCGTATGCCCACGATTGCTGGTTGTACGATTTTCCGTTTACAAACCCGGCGCTGCGTGTTTCCGCAGGCCCGCCAGTGATGCGGAACCCTTTGAAATCCGGGGGGACAAACCGCTGAGCGGCGGCATTTTTTAGTGAAAAAACTACCTCAAAGCGGCTCCCTTCGGCCACTTCCCGGCTCGGCCCCTCGGCTTCGAACAGAATAGTGCCTTGCGCCGACAGCCTCGTGCTGCCCGTCAGGAAAAGAGAAACGAGTAGAAAAAGTGCCCGCATCAGTTGGTGCGCTTCGGTTTGTACTTTGCTTTTTCCAAAAACTGCTGCGAATCCCGAAAGCTCAGCAGCGCCTGAACGGTCGTTTCCGGGTATCGCTGCAGGTAGGCTTTCACGACTTGCCAGCCCACCCAGTTGCCGATCTCGCCGGGCGATTCCTGAAAAACGATATCGGTGCTCGGGCTGGGCATCACGATTTTCTGGTTCTTGTTGTTGAGCGGCTGGTGCAGTACGTTGAGTTCCAACAACCGTGCCCACACGCCCTGTTCATTGGCGTAGCAGCCGTCGAGCTGTTCTTGGGTGTAGCCCATTTTTGTGCTTTCCGGCACCTCGGGCAAGAGCAAGTCCATGACGTGCAGCACCTTGCCGTTGTTCACCATATAGTCTATAATACGTTCGCCCGGCGGCGGCCCCACGATGTGACTGGCGAGAGCCAACGCCACTTTGATAGGTACATACTTGGGATCAAACTGCCGGCGCAGGTACTGCGGGAAGTAATCGGGGTTGTAGCCGGAGAAGTACTCACCGAGGAACATATCCAGCCCGATCATCACCGTGCTGTCGTTCACGGCGTATGCATCGCCCACGAACTCGGTAACGGCGGTCGTGAACTGGGGCAGCGGGCGTTCGGGAAAATGATACCGGTAGTACCGCAGCATTTGCTCCAGGTCGGCGGTCAGGCGGGTCAGGTCGGAGAAGGTGGCCTGGCAGGAGTCGTTGAGCCGCCGTACCTGTGGAGCGGTGACGAAGCCAGCAATGGCCTCTATGGGCGTTTCGTTCGGGTTGGTTTGGTCGTGCGCGATCTCGTTGAGGAAAAATGGCAGAAAATCCGGGTGCTTTTGGGCGAGCTGGTCCAATCCTGCCTGTAGGTTGGCGGTATCCAATGCGAACAAGTCCTGGTCGAAACGGTGTACCTTGACTGGCACGGAAATATGCGACACGTCCGGGGCTTTATTGGAGGAATCGCCGCCGCAAGCGGCGAAAAAAAGTAGCGCCGCCAGCGAAATACCCGGGGCGAAAACGGAAATAAACGGCTTTGTCATAGGTCAACGGGAAAATTCTGCGATTTTAGCGCCGGGAAACAAGAGCAGAGGGGCTTTTATCTGCGGCTCGACTTTCTTTCGCACCACCCTGATTTTTTAACACGCAAAAGAACTACACGTTATGCGAATATTTGCTTTGGCATTCGGCTTTTTATTGGTTTTTCAAACGATCATGCTCGCACAGGTCAATACGCCCCCTGGATCGCCCCAACCGGGAAGGCACGATAACTACAAACCCCGCAGCGGTGGTGTTCGCGGCGGTTTCCAGGTTTCGCCCACATGGTCGTGGCTGCGCACCGAAGACAAACTGATCGAGGGTGTCGGCACCAACTGGGGCGTGAAATTCGGTGCAGAGCTGGAATTTCCAAACCTCAAAAAAACGGAAGGTGGCCTGGCGTTCGTCACGGGTATCGGCCTTGGCCTGAATCAGGGCGGCACCCTGCTCACCAACCACTCGCAGGGCGTTTACTGGCCCGAAACCGACTTGAGCACGCCCCTGTTGGACACGCTTCCGCTTGGCTCCCGCCTCACGTACCACCTGACGTACCTGGAAATCCCGCTCGGAGGTCGGCTCCGTTTCGACCCGATCGGTCGTTTGGGTGATCTGGATATCCGGCCCAATATTGACGGCGGCCTCTTGCTTGGCTTTCGCACCCGGGCCATCGGCGACATCCGTGGAGCTGCGCCCGTTCAGGCAGAAGACGAGGTCATCGTAAAGGAAACCGGGCTGCTGTCGTTGTCTTGGCAACTCATTTTTTCCGTGGAATTCGAGCGTCCGGGCGGCGGTTCGTGGGTGGTCGGCGTAGGCTACCAACATCAGTTCACCGACATGACCTCCGACAACGGCACTGTCTTCGACACGAAAATAAACGCCTGGCGCGAGGAGGACTCCCGGGGATCGTTCAGTATGTTGTCGCTCCGCTTAGCTTACTACCTTTGATCCGAGCCGCACGGCCCCGTTCAACAACCGCCCTACCGATGGCTTTCGAGAATCCCGATTTGCTTTTTTTGCTGTGGGTGGTGCCGCTTCAGGTATTCCTGCTGTGGGTGTACTGGCGTTGGCGCCAACGCACGCTCAAGCGCCTCGTAGCGCCCGAACTGGCGCAACGCCTCCTGCTTGGATTTTCCGCGCAGCGGTTTTGGTTGAAAAACGCCCTTTTTGGCCTCGCTTTGGCCCTTCTGGTTCTGGCCATTGCCAATCCGAGGCAGTTGGTCAAGCAGGCCGCAGGCACAGAGCAAGGTGCCGACATCGTGCTGGCGCTCGACATTTCCCGCAGCATGCTGGCCCGCGACGCAACGCCTAACCGCCTGGAAAAGGCCAAGTTGTTTGCCCAAAAACTCGTGCGTGCGCTGGAGGGCAACCGCATAGGTCTGCTCTTTTTTGCAGGCGATGCTTTTCCGCAAATGCCGCTCTCGACCGACTATGATGCCCTGGCGGTTTTTTTGCAAAACGCCGGGCCGGAGTTTATCGCCAACCAGGGAACGGCCACTGCCTCGGCCATTGAGTCAGCCAGCCGGATGTTCGAGTCCAACGCCGCTGCGGGCCGTGCGCTCGTACTGCTCACCGACGGAGAAAATTTTGGAGAAAACGCCCTCGCGCAAGCGCGTTCCGCCCGCGACGACGGCATGGCGCTGTACACCGTGGGCATCGGCACCGCTGCGGGCGGCACTATTCCGTTGCCCGGCGGCGGCCTCAAGCGCGACGCAGCGGGCAAGGTGGTGCGCACCCGCCTGGATGCCGCCTTTTTACGCCAGTTAGCCCAAACGGGCGGCGGAAACCTGTACCTCGCCGACGATGCTTCCGCCGCCAAATCCCTCGCCGACGACTTGGACCGACTGCAAAAAACCGCCGTGCAAACCAAGGCAAAGTCAGGCTACGCTCTTTATTTCCAATGGCTGTTGCTGCCGTGCCTGCTGTTGCTCTTGCTGGAGCAGGTACTTTGGTGGCGAAAAGCCAAATAAATGAATGATGAATGATGAATAGCAAGACCGCGATTGCTTTGTTTTTGATGGGCTTGGTGTCGGGCCTGTCCGCCCAATCGGTGCATACCGAGCGCCGCACAGGCGATGGGCATTACGACAAAAACAATTTTCCTGAGGCGGAAAACGCTTATGCTCAGGCCTTGGGCGACCCTGTAGCCCTGTACAACGCGGGCAACGCGGCCTACCAGCAGGGCAAGTTTGATCTGGCTGCGCAACGGTACCAAATGGCGGGTGCCACGCCTTCCGAAGTGCAAGCCGATGCCTGGTTCAACCTCGGCAACGCCTATCTGCAACTCGGAAAATTTCGAGAAGCCGTCACCGCCTACGAGCGCAGCCTGCGCCGGGCACCTAACCGTGCCGACGCGAAAAAAAACCTGCAAATCGCCCGCAACAAACTGCACGAACAACAGGAACCACCGCCGCCACAACACCTGCCACCGCCGCCACCGCCGCCGCCAGTCAACTACCAATTGGATCAAGCCCGTCAGCCACAGCAAAAACAAACGCCGTCGGGAACGATGACCGCAACAGCAGCCCGGCAGTTGCTGGACGGTACCGTGGAGCAAGAGGAAATCAAAAATGCCCGGCGGTATCGGGCATTGCCGCCCGAAGCGAATCCAGGGCGAGTGAAAAGAGATTGGTGAAATGCATTCAAAAAAATGATCCGAAAAAAGTGTTTGCCCAAGTCAACTCATTGGCTACATTTGCCCAAGCCGGAATAAAAGTACAAGATCATTTTTCACTACAAAACGAAACGTCATTCGCATGAATAACACATTGATCTCTTCCGCTATCACACTTGTAGTTGGCTTTTTGGCCAACAAATTCCTCCCCGCCGGTTCGGCCACATGGGCTGTGCCCCTCGTCAGCGCCGTTGCGGGCGTATTGCTTAAACAAAGCCCGAAAGACGGTGCCACATCTGGTGCTATCGGTGGTGGCGCGCTTGGTGCCTTGGCCAGCCTGATCGGTGACCCAAGCGTCGGCGGTATGCTGAGCGGCATTTTGGGCGGCGACACGGCCAACGGCTTGCTCGGCTCCTTGCTCGGCGGCGGCGTACTCGGCGGTGCCGGAGGCGGCATCGGCGGTTTCCTGCAGGGCATGCTCAACAAGCCAAAGTCATAATAGTAGTAGCCAATAAAAAAATCTCCCCCGCTGGCTTCCGGCTGTCAGCGGGGGATTTTTTTGTCCGGGAGAACAAAGCGATGATGCTTTGCTCAACGTGTACAGGTTCCTATCCTCACAGTTCCAAGTATTCAGCCCAGTCCCTCGGCGTACGCGTCACATCGGTAATATCCCTTACCGTGAGAATGCTCGATTGTTTGCCCTCCAATTTCAACTTGGCGTACGTTTCGGAAGAAAGGTGGTACTGCCTTCCGTCGCGGTCGGAAACCACCACGTCCATCGCACGACCGGGCACAACTACCAATTTGTCGTTTTCGGACATGGTGAAGAACAGACGTGAATTGCGTTCCAGCACGCTGACGGACTTAGGATAGACGCGCCCACCGTCCGGGGTTTGGTAGGCTGCATAAATGTAATCGCCTTGCTGCCCCAACCGGAAAATCTGGTCACAGTTGTAGGTGCCGAAATTGGTCAGGCGCAGGGCGTAAGCGAGGTTTTCCTTTTTCTCGGCTGCCGTTGTGGCCACAGCATACTCGCTGTCGAACAGCTGCTCCCGCAACTTGGCGTGCCAATCGGACCAAGCCTGTTTAGCCAGGGCATCGTCGGTGGCTATACCGGCTTTTACCAAGGCACTGTAGCGTTCAGCCATCAACGGGTGCTGGGTCTGGAAATATTCGAGCCACTCCAACTGGTGCATACACCATTCTTTATCCGACTGGAAAGCGATGGCTACGAAAAGAAATTTCCGCAGGTTCTCGGCAAATGTTTCAAAGTCGTCAAGGCGCTTGGTGCGCAGCCGACGGTACTCGTTCAGCACCTTGGCGCGATCGAACGACTTGTTGCCGATGCTGGCGGAGAGGTCGGCGTACACTTGGTAAAGTCCGTGCTTTTCGCTGTACAGCGAGATGAGACAACGCCCTCCCGCCTCCTGCACGATATTGATTCGGTCAAAATCAATGTCGGTGCGCAGCACCTTGTCCGGCCCGATCGAGTCGGCGGAGCGGTGGAAATAGCAATCCTTGAACGCTGCCAATTCGGTGAAAACGCCGGACACATCCTCCGGGAAAAACATCTCACCCATGTCGCGGTTGCGCACGATGCGCACCTGCCCGCGCTCCATGTTGGCGAGCAGGGTTTCGCTTTTTAACCAGGGTTTTTTGAGAAACCAGTTCGGCATTTTCTTTTTTCCGGTAGCCAGTTCGTGGCCTGTGCGCACGCCCGCTTTCACCCAACTGGCTGCATCGAATTTGGGCGGGGTACCCATATCTCTGGGTACACACGGGCGGTTGTCGCGCTGGCGGTTGTTCCGTATGGCCTCGGCTTCGGAAACAACGGGCGGGCGAATTGAGGGATCGAAGTTGGACGATTCTCGTGGCTCGTATACAAAAGCGTGGTTAGGCTCATAACCCCACTGGCCAGTGCGGTCGTCCAAACGGAACAGGCTGACATCCGTAAAATTGCCGGTGGAAGGGAACTCAAGGTCGTACGTTTGGCCGGGAGCCATGCTCAGCTGTTCGCCGTTTTGGCTTACGCGCACTTCGAACATGCCTGCCGAGTTGAAGAAAAACGACCCTCGGTCGTCGGCGTAGTGCATGGGAATGCCGGATGCCAAAAAATCGGGGATGTCGCGGTACTCGCGCAGGGTCAGTTCCACCTCGCCACGCACGATCTGGCCACGAGCGTTCACCAGAGCCTCGGCGGGAATTTTGACCGTGGTGCCCGTAGTCGGGCTTTTGTATTTCACGCCGGTTTCGGCCCGAAAGCGCAGCGTGGCAGCGGGCACGGTGTTCAGCGTTGACACAGCCGCCATTTTGGAGGCGTTGTTTTTGGACAAATCGAGGGCATCCGGTGCCTCCGGGGCATCATCCCATGACTCGGTCGCGGGGGCCACCGGCATTGGTTTTTCGTGGCGGGCGATCGGGGCATTAGCCGCTTGCGAGTGGTTTTTGGGTGAAAAATGCCACCACCCGGCGAGCAGCAGCGCAACCGCCGCAGCCACCGGCGCAGCGTACCGGGCAATGTGCCGAATGCGCAGGCCGAAGTTGTTCGGGCGCTGGCTGGCTGCAATTTTTTCCCAAAGGTCGCCGTCGGGCGTTTGGTTGACTTGTTCCAGCCCCTTGCGCAGGAGGTTTTCCAATTCTTGGTTAGGTACGTTCTTGTCTTCCATGACGTGATTTTTTTCTGACTGTGTGAAAAGGTTGGGTTGGAGGGTTTCTGGTTAAGGCGTTTCAGGTTAGGGGGTAGGGGGGGCTGGT
>JBEBHD010000099.1:0-16863 GCA_040080915.1 Saprospiraceae bacterium | reverse complement strand
GTTCAGCACATTACTCCCGTCGGCATCCGCAGCGTAACCCATTTGGTAAATGAAAGCATCGAGGCCCCGGTTGGCGGCTTCCTTGGGGTCTTTCATGCGCAGGCCGCCGGTGGCCGCGTTACGGGGGTTGGCAAAAAGCGTTTCGCCAGCGGCGAGGCGGCGTGCGTTTGCTTTTTCAAAAATGTCTTTTCGGATGATAGCCTCGCCGCGCAGCTCGGCTTTCACGATGCCGTGGCGGGAAAATTCGGCCTGCAAAGGTATGGAGCGCAGGGTGCGGATATTGGCAGTGATCTCGTCGCCGACGATACCGTTGCCGCGGGTGGCGGCACGCACGAGGCGGTCGTTTTCGTACACCAAGACAATGGTGCCACCATCAAACTTAGGCTCCACGGCGTATTCCACGTCCGCTTCCTTGGGCAAGCCCGCCAGTTTTTTTACGGAGGTGTCGAAATCTTCCAGATCGGTTGCATCGTAGGAGTTGTCCAGCGACAACATGGCGGTGAGGTGCGCCACTTGATCCATATTTTCCGTCAAATCGGGCGACACGCGCTGGGTAGGCGAGTCGGGTGTGATCAGTTCAGGGTGCTGGTGCTCGACGGCCTCCAGCTGTTTGTACAATTGATCGTACTCGAAATCGCTGACGACGGGGTCGTTTTGCACGTAGTAGCGCCACTCGTGGTAGCGGATGACGCTGCGCAAATTTTCGGCCCGCTCGGCAGCCGTTTCCGAAAACAGATCGGCCTGCGGCGTGTGGAGCAGGGTTTTGGACAGATCGAAAAGGGCACGCTGGGCTTCCGGTGTGTACATGCTGTTGGGTTGGATGGTTTCCGGTTAGGGGTTAGAGAGTTTGGAAAAGCCTCCCAAAAGTAGGGCAAATTGCGGGAGTACTCAGAAAACTGTGTTAAGCGAAATCAAAATTATTTGAAAGTACCAACTCGGGTTTTTAAATGAATTTTAAGTTGCAAAGCAACTGTTTACGACCCGCTTGTGGTGGCACTAAACGCAAAAAAAATGCACCACAGATTTTCACAGATTCACACAGATTTTCCCTTTTCGTTTAGAGCGTGTTTAAATTTCAGTCGCCGGGCTGCAAGCAGCGAATTTTGCTTCATGTTGCGTTGAAATTTTCGCCGTAGGCACCCGGCTACGGCTGCAAATTTCGCCTTGCCTGAAACAAAATTCGCCCGCTTTCGCCTCGGCACTGAAATTTAAACACGCTCTTAAAAAATCTGTGTAAATCTGTGTGAATCTGTGGTTAAAAATGGTTCGCCGTAACAGGTGCTAAATAGTTGCGTTGCAAATAAACATTGTTCCATGATGAAATGGATCTGCTCCACTCGTCGGTGACGTATCGGATAACAACAAAGTGGCGTTTTTTGAGTGCGCCCTCGGAGAGAAACCCTCTAACCAGCCCTTGCGGCGTGACAAAAACCAGAAACCTTCTAACCCTCTAAAATCCTTTCTACTTTTGCCAAAAATTACGCACACAATGCACGTTCAACGCTATGCCCTGCTGGGCCTTATGTTTGTTTTTCCGGTTCTTCTCACGGCCCAGATCGAAGATGCCGACATCATTTTTCGCGAGCTGCGGGTGCTGGACGGTGTCTGGTTCATGCCCCAAGACCGTGGCGACCGCTTGGAAATGTGGTCGTTCGAGAACGACAGCACGATGGCGGGTCGGGAGGTACGAATCAAACAAGAGGACGGCGACACGGTGTTGCTCAAGTCCATGAGCCTCGAACTGCGCGGCGAGGTGATTCTGTACCACCTCACCGTGCGCGGCCTGAACAACAACAAGCCAGTGCCTTACGAATTAGTGCTGGCCGACGAAAACGGATACCTTTTTGAAAACTTGGAGCAGGACAATCCGCAAAAAATCCGCTACCGACAGCTCGGACGGCGCGAACTGCAAGTGAGCACCGAGGGCAAGCGTGGAAACCGTACCATCACGGAAGAGTACGTTTTCGAGCGCGAGTTCACGCCGGCAGGTGTGGAGTTCCGGTTGCGCGGAGGTGTGAACCTGTTCAACTTCCGTACCACCGGCAACTTCCCGCTCACCGACGACCCGGCCTTCGTGGCCAAAAACCCGCTGACCACCCCCGGTATCGGCTGGGAACTGGGCACGCAGTTCCGCTTCAAGGGCAACGGCGGCTTCATCTCGGTGAACGCCGAACTCGGCCTCATGGGCAAATCCGTTGGTTCCAAGGCATCTTTCACGGAGTTTGACGATTCCATCATCAACTATGTGCGCGATGTGAACTACCACCAAGTGTGGCTCATACTGGCCATTGTGCCGGAAATCAACCTCAAACGCGACGGGCGACTCACCATTTTGGCTGGCCCGTACTACGGACGGATGCTGTACAACGGTACCTCCGGAACGGAAAAGCCAGCGAGCGCGAACAAGCTGTTTGATGCCAACAACGACTTCGCCAACAACGATTTCGGCCTTGTAGCCGGGCTTCAGTACCGCTTCAACGTCGGAAAAAAAGGAGCCGACAGCGCCCTCGGCCTTCGAGCCAACCTCGGCCTGTCCAACATTGATGCCCTGTACAACCGCCACTGTGACGACCCTGCATTCTGCAATGGACGTATCGGCCTGCAAGGTGTCTCGCTCTATTACAGCTTCAACCTGCTCGGACTTTAAGGTCTATGGCCAAGCAAAAATTTTATGTCGTGTGGGAGGGTCACGAACCCGGCGTGTACGCCTCTTGGGACGTAGCCAAGCAGCAAATAGACGGCTACCCCAAGGCGAAGTACAAGAGTTTTTCTTCCCGGCCAGAGGCTGAAAAAGCCTACCGGGGCAGCTATTGGGCGTATGTTGGCAAGGACACTGTGAGCGGGAAAAAATCGCTGGAAGAACTGGCGGCTCTGGGCGTTCGGCTCGACAGCCTCGCCGTGGATGCCGCCTGCAGTGGCAACCCCGGCGACATGGAGTACCGCGGCGTGCATACCCGAACCGGACAGGAAATTTTTCACATGGGGCCGTTGCCCCAAGGCACCAACAATATCGGCGAATTTTTGGCCTTGGTACACGGCTTGGCCTGGCTCAAGCAACAAAACAGCCCAAATGTGCCGATCTACTCCGACTCGCGAAACGCACAAGGTTGGGTACGGGCCAAAACCTGCCGCACCAAACTGGAGCGCATCCCGGCCAACGCCCGTATTTTTGAACTGATCGAACGCGCCGAAAACTGGCTGGCCGCCAACCGGGTGACCAACCCTATCCTGAAATGGGAGACTGAGGCCTGGGGTGAAATTCCGGCGGACTTCGGGCGGAAGTAACACGAGCGCATTTTGGATTTGCGGGTACGTTGACCTGCGGGCAGAAATCAACTGACCCTGCGCTCATACCTTTTCAAACCACTTCAGCCCAGCTACGCCCGCCAGTATGAGCAGGAAACAAAACACCTGTGGCCAGCTCCAGGCGTGCCGCAGGATGCTAACGTCCACTACTTTGGTTAGCACCAGCGCCAGGCCCATCCAGGCCGCGAACGCCGTGGATGGCGGTATGCCTTTCATGGAGTAGGAAAAAAAATAGATGTTGCCAAGCCCGAAAAATATGTAACCCAGTAGCGGCAGCAACGCCAGCCAGCCCTCTGCCTCGGTAAACAACCGGGAGATATGCATGGACGTTATTTTTTTGAAATCCAACAGCTTCAGGCTGTAAATCCAGCAAACCTCTAAGCAGGAGGCGATGATCAGGGACACCCACGGGTTCAGGTTCATGGCGAAGATCGGGTTGTTTTGGTTGCAGAAACACTACTGCTGCGTTGGTTCCTCGACCACCACTTGGCCAGTGTTTGCTGCCACTCCACATAGGATTTCAGCCAGGGCAGGCTTTCGATTTTTTTTACATCGAAACGCCAAAAGGAGAACCAGTGCTGCATGAAATAATCGCGCGGGTACTCGTAGGGCAACCCAAATACGCGTGGTTTGAAAAACTGGTATTTGAGCGGCTTGAGGCCGGGCAAAAAACCTGTGCCGAATATCCAGTCGAAGAAGGCAAACTTCGTAGCGTAGTTGGCGTAAAATACCTCCTGGTGGTTAGCGTGGTGCCACTGGTGCATTTCGGGGCCGTTTATGAAATACTGCAATTTGCCCGTCTTGGCATCAATATTTGCATGGATCCACATGCCCCACACTGCATCAAGCAGGGCCTTGATCGGCACTACCACGGCGGCTGTTTCCACGTCGAGCAGGAATATGATGGGTGCAAACTCAATGGTCTGGTTGATGATGATCTCCAACACATGCGAGCGGGATCCGGCCAGCCAGTCCACCGTCGTCACCGAGTGGTGCGCTTCGTGTGTGCGCCAAAGCACCTTGCTGTTGTGCTGCCAGCGGTGAAACCAGTAGATGTACAGGTCGTGCGTAAACAAGAAAAACAACACCAGCGCCCACACCGGCCAGTGCGACAGGTACCCCTGCTCGGCCATACCCAGCGCCCGCTCTGAAGGCGCGATGACCCAGTCAAAAATGACAATCTTTAGCACATAGCTCTGGAGCAGGGTGTACCACACTAAGTCGAGCCACCAGCCCTCGCGAAAAAATTTCAGGCCCTTCGTGTACGGAAAAAACCGCTCGAGGGTGATCATAAAAACCATCCAACAAAGGAGGATGATCGTGGTAAGGACTACAAGCGACATTAATGGACTGGTTTGGTAGGTAGCTCAAATGTGCCGGTGCTCGTGGTGTCGTTTAGCACTTTCGCGGCGCAAAAGTAAGCGCGATTGGGGAAGAGATTTGTGTTTGAAAGAATTACTGTTTCACAAATTTACCCCATGATGTGGGCTTTTGATTTGAAAAAAAACATGTCGCAAAAACACGTTTTTTGCGACATGTCTAACCTAAAGTGACGCTCTGACGAACACATTTGCGACTTAAACAAGCCAATTTGTCGTTCGCAGCAACACATCCATTTACGCCTCCGCAGGGCAGAAACCCATTTTACATCAACCACAGTTTGCCGGGGATTTTGAGCGAGAGGTAACCAAGTAGGTCGATTACTGCTTCACGAATCGCCCCACAAAAACCCGCTCCCCCGCTGCGACTTTCAGAGCGTGACATCCGCTTGTCGTGCATAAAAAAATCAGCACCCACACTTGGGACAATCGCTTTCCGGCACGTCAGTTCTCCAAGTCAGTGTGAACGTCTCCCACTTGGAACCATTCCCAATTTGCCTTCTATTGGCGAAAATGCCAACACTGTACTTTAGCGAATAGGTACCGTTGAGATGCATTTCCCCGTATGGAATAAACATCTTTAGGTCGGAATAGTGGCAGTCATTATAGCCCGGCGTAAAATTCGTACTCGTGGATACGTGGCCCTCAACGGTACGGTAGCCGCCCCCGCGATTATGCAATTGGTAGCCATTTTCATGGTAAAAGTAAGCGACTGCCTGGCACTCTCTTCCTCGCATGCCGTCTATGCTGAAATCGAGGTGGATAAACATCCCTTTACGGCCATTTGAATGCACATTGTGCTCCGTCCAAATATTGTTGAACCTCAGATCAGGATCGAAGGCCATTTTGTCTTGTTCGACTACGACTTTACAGGGGGGCAAATCAGTGTTTCCAAAAACAACTGAATACAGGGGCAGCAACAGGATGAGGCTTGCTCTGCGGATAAAACTGTTCTTTTTCATGATGTGCTGTTTTTTTTGTTAAACAATGATAATCAACGCCAATTGAGTGTAAAACTCCTCGCACTGGATTTGGACAGCGTCCCCTTGCTGCTTCGGACGGCGACGTAGTACAGGATTTTGTGCTTGCCCTTTTTGTGCAATTCCGAATAAGGCATAAACAGTTTGAAATCGTTGTAACTGACCGCATCGCCTTTGGGCCTGAACTTGCGCACCGAAGCCACGTTCCCTTTTTTGCTTTTGTACTTGCCGTTCAAATCGCGGATGGGTTGCTTCGTTTCGTCAAGAAAATAAGCCACCGCCGCACAGGTTTGGCCCTCCATGTTTTCGACCTTGAATTTGAGGTGGATGAGCAGCCCTTTTTGTTTGTTACGCAAGTAGTTGTGCTGTACCGTAACATTTCCGAATCGGGCGGCGGGCTTGGCCACAGCGGGTTTTGCCGTTGTGCTTTTAGGCTTTTCCGAGTTTGTAGTCGTACCCGGTTTTGTTCCCGGGCGCTTGACTGGCGTGCTATTAACTGCGCTGGCTTTCGGAGGCGGGGCGTTTCCCGGGGCGGGCATGATGGCTCGCTCAACCACCTCGGCATCGTCGCCGAACTGGTTTTCAGGCTCTTCTCCAGACTCGTTGTCCTGCAACGGCTCGTCGTCGTCCATGAAAATATTGGCGATATCTTCCACCGCGTCTGTCACGCCATCCACGACGTTTTCCAAATCGTCCGCGTGCGAGCGGATTAGATTCGCTTCGACGACATGCTCGCCCGTGGGAAAGTATTGGATGTATAGTTCGCAGTCCTTTTTGTTCAAATTCGCCTTGCATTGCCCCCAAAGAATTCCAGACATTTCGGGGAGCAGGGTACTTTTTGGGTAGTTGGCTATAAATTGTTTGACGTTTTCCTCCTTTGGGTCGAGTACGAACTTTTTCCAGAGTTCTTCTTCGGTTTGGGCGTTGCCGAGGTTGGCAAGCGATAGGAGGAGGGTGAGGATGAAAATGAGATTCTTTTGCATTGAGAAGTCAGTTTTCGGCTTCTTGCAAAACCCTTGTAGAGACGGGTTTCGCAAGAAGCCGATGGTTAAAGATGATAGTTGTTGGATTATCCGGGGCTTGCCACCGCACTCATGGTGTCTCCAAGTTGACGCTCCATGTAGTCAGTCCCAAGTTGCCATCCTTATTGCAGTAGGCGGTTATGATGAGGTCGCCCTCAAGGTTCGGACCCATGTGAAAGGTCGCGTCGGCGGCAATCAACTCGGCATGGCCGCCGAGGCTGGTACCAATGCGCCGAAGGTTGGTTCCGTTGGGGTTCATCAGCAGTCCGATGAGCCGCAGATCACCGTCGCCGTCACTGACGATTGCTGAGAGGTTTGAGCCTGCTTGCGGGGAACTCAACAGGTTGATCTCCTTTACTGCATTCAGCACGAGGGTTGATTTGCGCTCTACCATGTTGCCGTCGGCCGACGACTCCATAGCTATGATGCGCGTGTCGTTGTCTTTATCGCCCATGCCGATACAGACACCATGGCCGATGGCCTCAATGGAGACCTTTCGGGCTATCTTTCCTGCCTCAACATCTTTCCCCTTGGTGAAGGACATCCCGTTGGTGGAGAGCTTCCACGGAATCACCTGGAGGTTGCCTTCTGCGTTGCGTACCGCAGTGTAGATGCCCCGGAAGTTGCTTGATTTGCAGGCTGACAAGGCAGAAACGGAGTTCCACTCAATATCCCCTCTTCTGACGATGGACTGGCGAGTTCCGCTGTAAGTCACATCCCACGCGATGAGTTTGAGTTTGTTGTTCTTCAACCGCACTGCAGTGACGGCCACGAAATTCTCGGAGGCCAAGCAGTTCATTCGAACAAGCTCGAAGTCCAGAATCATACCTGCTGTCTGGTCGTCAAGTCGGCGGATGTTGCCAGTAGGGCCGATGCCAAAGAGGATCAACTTCAAGTGGTCGTCATTAATCTTGACGACGACCAACACCTCGTCGGACCTGACTTTGGCGATCTGTACATCCTTGACCTCGCCTACTGTGATGCCGCCCTCGTTCTTGTCAATTTTCTGGTATCCCACCAGATCCCAACTGTCCAGCCTCAAGCGGTAGTCGGCCCCGACGGAGGCTGTGACGAAGCGGCTGGCACCGACAAAGGCCACATCAGCCTTCAGTATCCTCCCCGCCGTTTCTGAGCCGCGCCGCAAGAACGGGCTCGGGTTGATGACTCGCTTGCCGCCATCCCGGCTGAACTCGCCCCCGCGCATACGCCGCCATCCTTCTTGGTTGACACTGGTGGTGCTGTTTTCATAGGGCTGTTCCCAGCCGTTTCTGTAGGGGAAGGGCAGGCCAGAACCTAACCGCTCGCGGCCTTCCGAGTCAGTGCCAGTGACTCGCTTGTAAGACGTGTGCAGATGCGGCCCACTGGAGCGGCCAGAATCGCCCACACGCCCGACCAACTGCCCCTCCCTCACCTTCGGCCTGCTTCCTGCCGGAATGAACGACGCGACCCGCCAGTCTCCCTCGACGGCCATTATGTGCGGATAGACCTCACTGCCGCTGTTGTTCGGACATAGTTCTGACGGGATGGAGCCGGGCTTCAAATGATTCAATGAGATGACGTGGTTGTCCTCCGTCTTGATGACGACATGGTTGCCGCCTGGAAAAATCCGGTCGGTGTTTTCGTCAGGGAAGTTCCTCCAGCAGGAGCATATCTCTCCGTTGGCCGGGGCGTAGAGCGGTACGCCGTAGTCGAAGTCCTCGCCTTCGTGGCTGTCCTTCCAACGCCCATCTGTAAATTTTTGGACATTCCAATCAAGCACGCAGCAGCCCTCGGAAAACTCGGTGATTGTCCAATACCCTCCACTTAGATCAGAGGAGCGGGAGGGGAAGGTGATTCCCTGTGCATACGCTCGCGGAACGAGCAAGGGGAAGAGAATGCCCCAAAAGAGGACGAGGCCCGGCAACCCTGCCAGAATCTGAAACTTGAGATTTGGTTTCATTGCTGAAATTTTTTAGTGAAAAAAAGGAGTGTTTGTCGCCACAAAGAAGTACCCAGAGCGAGGGGCTTTGCTCCACCCATTGTTGCAAAAACCAGCACCCATGTTGCAAAAGCGCAACACGAAGCCAATCTGAAAAAATTTTTAAGTGAAAGTGCGCCATTCCGACGCTTGTCAATGTCGTACTCAGCCCCGCCGAACCTCGCTCGCGGATATCCCAAACTCCTCATGAAAAGCCCTGGAGAAATAGTTCGGGCTGTCAAAGCCCACCCGGAAACAGACCTCCGTCACCGTCAAATCAGTCGTTTCCAAAAGTTCGCGGGCTTTTTCGAGCCGTAGCGAGCGGATGAGGTGTGTAGCCGAGCGACCCGTCAGGGCTTTGATTTTTCGGAATGCGTTGCTACGGCTCATGTGCAAGGCGGCGCAAAGTTGGGGGGTGCCGAAGTTATCGTCGGCCATGTTTTCTGCCACGATTCGTATGACCTTTTGCAAGAACCGTTCGTCGAGGCTGCCCGAATCGGTGTCGGCAGGCCGGAGAAGGTGCCCCTGCCCGGCGTATTTTTCCTGCAACCGACGGCGCAGTTCGATGAGATTGCGCAGTTGCGCAAACAATTCTTCCGGGTGGAAGGGCTTGGCGAGGTACGCGTCGGCCCCAAATTTTAAACCCTCGATTTTGGAGGGCTGGTCGGCCTTGGCCGTCAGCAGCACGACCGGAATATGGCTGGTGCGCACATCGGTTTTCAGCACGTGACAAACCTCAAAGCCGTCCATTTCGGGCATCATCACGTCGCTGACGACGAGGTCGGGCACGAGGCGAAACGCCGACTCTACGCCTTCCCGGCCATGGCGCGCCTGGTGCAGGTGGTAGTCCGTTGCCAGCAGGGAGGAAAGGTACCGCCGCACGTCGGGGTTGTCCTCGATGAGCAACAAATGGGGCCGATCCGAATTTCTGGGCAACACAGCCGCAGCATGAACCGCCCCTTCCGGTACGGGTACGGGTTGCGGGTTTTCGGCGAAGAAATCGTCCTCCCGTACCTGCCGTTGTTCCGCCGTGCGGGTTACGGGCAGGGTCACCGTAAAAATTGCACCCATGCCCCGCCGACTTTCCGCCCGGACTTGACCACCGAGCAAATGCACCAGTTCGCGCGTCAGCGCGAGGCCGATGCCCGTGCCCGCCTCCGGGTTAGGTTCCGCTCCTTGGGTGGGAGGGGCTTGATAAAACCGATCGAACACGAGCGGCAGTTTTTCCGTCGCAATGCCCGGCCCGGTGTCGGCAACGGAAAATTGCAGGGTTTCGCCCGCCCGCGCCCGAAGAGTTACCTGCCCGCCCGGTGGCGTGAACTTGACGGCATTGGACAACAGATTGGTCACAATTTTCTGCAATTTGTCCGGGTCGAAGTCCATCCAGAATTCCCCGGAATCCGCCTCAAACTGGAGTTCGATCCCCTTGCTATCGGCCAGCGAGTGGAAAGACTCGAGCAGGTATTTCAAAAACAAAACGACGTTGTCCTGCACCAGATTCAGCGGCAGCGATCCGGCCTCCACTTTGGCCAGATCGAGCATTTGATTCACTAAGTTGAGCAACTGCCGCCCTTGCCTGCGAATGGCAGAGAGGCCGTCTTTTTGTTTTGTGCCAGCCTGTTTTTCGAGTTGTGCGGCTTCGCCCAGAATGACGGTGAGCGGCGTGCGGAACTCGTGGGTGATGTTGGTGTACAGGCGAGTTTTCACGGAGTCCAATTCTTTCAGGCGCTGAGCCTCGTTTTGGGCAGCTTTCCGTCGGAGTTCAAAGCGCCGGATTCCGAACAAAATGCCGCCCATAGTCAGCGCGTACATCAGGTAAGCCCACCAGGTCCGGTACCACGGCGGGCGTATCCGAAGCCCGATAGTGGTGCCCGACCAGTCGTACCCGTTTTCGGAAGCCTCCACGTGGAGCGCGTACGCGCCCTGGCGCAGGTTGGTGAACGTAATGTCGCGCTTGTTGCCATTGTACTGCCATTCGCCGTGGAACGGGACGAGGCGAAACCGGTACTGTTGTTTACCGGGGGTCGCGAAGTCCAGCGCGGCCACCTCAAACGTGAGTACGTTCTGGTCGTGTTCGAGTTCGATGAAACGGGTTTTGTAAATGGGCGCTTTCAGGCAGGAGCCGCCGTCGCCGACAAGCACCGATCGGTTTGAAATGCGGAAGTCGGTAAAGTAGAGCGGCGGTCGCGGCCTGTTGCGCGGAAGCAGGCTGTCGGGGTGAAACGCTGCCAGTCCCGTGCGTCCGCCCATCGCGATCAGGCCGGTCTCGGTGCGAACGGCGGCGTTGGGCCTGAACCGCTCGGTGGGCAGGCCGTCGTGGCGCGAAAAACGGTAAATCCGCCCGCTTTTTTTGTGGAGCACGCCGAGGCCCGCATCGGAGTCGCCGATCCAGAGGTTGCCCGCGCGATCCTGCACGAGGCTCACCACCTCGTTTCCCGGCAACCCGTGGGCCCTGGAAAACCAGTGCCACCGGCCGGTTCGTGGTTCATACCGGTTGAGGCCCGCGTCGGTGCCTGCCCAGATGTTGCCGTCGGTGTCCTCGAGCAAACAAAAAACCACGTCGCTGCTGATGGCGTTTGGGTTTCCTGGCAGGTGCCGAAAGTGCTCAAAAATCAGCACGGGCGTGTCGAATGGCTTGGCCAGTTCGGTTTTGGACAACCGGCTCAGGCCACCTAGAGAAGCGATCCACAGGTTTCCACTCCGGTCGAGCAGGAGGTGGTGGTTCGTGTTGACCGAGGGGTTGTTCAATTGTTTTTCCTTTCCGTGAAATTTTTTGAATCGCCCCGACCGAGGCTCGAACCGGTTGAGGCAGCCATCGGCAGCGATCCAGATGCAGCCCTGGGCATCCTTGGCAAAAGCGTTCATGCGCCCGCCCTTTACCGTGCGCGGGTCGTTGGCTTCGCCAATTTTGCTGCGCAAAAAATGCCGCACTACGAAAAACGCATTCGCTTCGATCGCAAAAAAACCGTCGGAAACCGTTCCCGCGAGTACTTGTCCCGCTTTCGGGTCAAAAAACAGTGCGGTGAAATTGCCCGGCAGGTGCTGCACGTCCCCCTCGGGCGGGTATCGATAAAGGCCTGTTTGTGTGGCAACCCAAACGGCGCCCCTGATCTCCAGCACGGCATTGATGCCCTCGGACTGAGCCATCGTGTCGAAATTTTGCCCGACGGGCAAAAAACGCCCGGTATTGAGCCTTCGGCTGGCTTTGCTCAACAGACTGATCCCGTTGTGCGTGCCCAACCACAGGTTTCCTTCCCGGTCTTTCAAGATCGTTTGCACCGGGCCTGGGAGGATGGAGTAGGGATCATCAGGCCGGTGTTGGATTTGTTCGAATGCGCCACTGGCCGGGTCGAACCGGATCAGCCCGGCGTTGGTGCCGAGCCACAGCCTGCCACCGTCGTCTTCCTTGATGGCAAAAATGTAATTGGCCCCCGCGTTTTTTTGTGCGGCGTGCCGCTCGAAAAAAAACGGTTCGAACAGCCCTTTTTCAGCGTTCCAGCGGTTCAGGCCTTTTTGGGTGCCGATCCAAACGTTGCCCTTGCTGTCTTGTTTGATGGCTGCCACATATGCGGCGCTCAGGCCCCGCGCAGTTCCGGGGAAATACTCGAAGCTGCCCCGGCGGGTATCGTACCGGCACAGCCCGTTGTTGGTTCCGATCCAGAGCCACCCGTTGTTGTCGAGTTCGAGGGCGCTGGTGACCGAGCTTTTCATCAGAGCGCCCGGCGGGTCGGCACCGTTGTCCAAAACGCTGAATTGCCCGGTTTTTGGGTCAAAAAAATTGATGCCGCGTCCGGCGGTAGCGATCCACAGGCCGTCTTTGGCGTGTGGTTCCACGGCGGTCAGTTTGTCCATGCTGACAGTGCCCGGGCGCTTTGCGTCGTGTTGGTACCGCACGAAGCGTTCTGTTTTTCGGTCGAAACACTGAAGCCCGCCTCGGAGGGTTGCTATCCAAAGGTTGCTGTCCGCATCTTCAGCAAAAGCCTGAAAGGTGATGTAGTTAGAGCCGAGGCTGAGTGTGTCGTTCGGCTGGTTGAAGTATGGGCTGCATCCGTACCCGTCAAAACGGAAAAGGCCGTTCGGCGTGCCCACCCAAATAAAGCCGTGGCTGTCTTGGAACAGACTGGTAATGTGCGTGCAGGTGAGCCCGTGTTCTTTTCCGATATTGACAAACGTCATCTGACCGTCTGCAAGAGCGGGAAAAGCAAACATGGCCCACAAAAATAGCCTCTGAACGAAGCGGGCAGGATTTGGCATTGATCTCAGATTCGAAACAGGTTGGACAAAGTGCTGCTTTGTCCAACCTGTTTCGAGGGGTCACAAAAATACATCGCCAAACATATTTTTCAACTTCACCTGCCACTCCTGCTCGAGCCTACGGGCATCCCGTGTTTCTGCCGGGCAGCGTTCAACACCCAAACCCGGTTGCTATAGCATAAATCACCCTGCCTGAGACGACAAAATTATACATCTTCTCTTTGGGAGAGGGGAGCATAAGTTCCCATGTTTTGCCCTCGTCGGAGGAACGGAAAATACCGGTGGGATGGCTGCAAAAAAGGTGTTCGCCCACCTGGGTGATGCTGGACATGGAGTCGGACGGTGAAAGCCCTTCGTCTATGGGGACCCAAGTCTTACCGCCGTCGGCTGACGTACGTAACCGCCGTGTCTTTGAATTGGTATTGTACGTGATGGCGGCGATCTTACCCTCGATGGCGGCGGTTGCGATGCCCACACCACCTTCGGTCAGTACCCAGTTCCAGTTCTCGCCCCCGTCGGTAGAGCGCAGCAAACCCTTGGAGCCACAAGCGATCATTGTCTTGTCCGATTCGACGATGCTCAGTACCATACCTTCGTTAAAGACCCGTTTCCATGTTTTTCCATCGTCAGTGGATTTGAACATGCCGTAGTCAGAGCCGACGAAAACATTACCGTCCTTTGTTTCCAAAATGGTGCGTACCATTTTGTCTTTCAAGTCTGTGTGGACAGGTTTCCAAACGCCTGGCAGTATTTCCTGAAAAAAGCCGTCATAGTAACTGCAGGCAAGCACCCCTGCCCGGCCGGGAAACAAACCGGCTACTTTTTCGCGTAATAGAACGTCTTCTTCCCATACCGGCGCTATGGGGTCGGAGCTGCTGCGGTATAATACACCTTCATTCGAGGTTAAAAAGACCTGGCCGTTGATGGCAAAAATTTCTTGGGCTGATAATCTTTTGGGCAACCCTGTACTGGCATCATGCCAGGTTTTCCCGCCGTCTGCGGATCGGAAAACAATGCCGGAGGTTGCCGGTAGAGGTTTGTTCGGGTCTTTCCAGGCGGCAGCATTGGGTGTAGAAGCAATGGTGGCTTCCGTTGCCAGGTTTATATCCGGTGCCTGCTGGCAGGAGGCGAACGACTGAAAAAAGAGCAGAAAAGCGAATGTGCGCATGACATGTTTGGTTGGTGAAACAATGCGACAAAGGTGCAGCAGACCGGGAGTCTGGCAGCATTTTGAGCGTAAAAGGATGTAACAGAAATGTAAAAGATTGCTGTTCCCCTTGTGCTCAATGCTCACCATTTGCCCGATGCTCCAGTTCTTCCGTCGGGAACATATCCACCAAGCGGAAAGCAAACCGAATCTGGTTGTCCGTCCCGAACGATTTGCGAAAATAGACCAGCCCCAGCCCTTGGGCGTACCACTCCTCGCCATTGCCTTCCAGTTCGGCAGTGCCGTCCTTGCTGTGGCCGACGGCCTCGCGCACGCCGAAGCGCACGGTGGGGTGTTTCTCGCCGTTGAACTCGAACACCGGCCCGTCGCCAAGGAAACGGCGGTTGCGTATTAGGTAAACAGTGGCTGTGGAGTCGGAAGCCGGATGGTACTGGAGTTTGTACAAGAAAACGCCGAGGGAATCGCGCACCTCAAACGGAAACAGGTCGGGCGATTCGATGGTAGTGGGCACCGGCACCATTTTGCCCTGCACCGTGTCGGCCTCGAACAAAAACACCTCCCGGGCGACCGAGCCGCTTTCCACGAGTTTTTCCCGTACGATCTGGTTGATACTGAAATAGCGGTCGTACTGTGTGCCGACGAGGAACACACCGCTGTCGCGTACAAAGGCGCGGTAGTTCCAGTAGCGCAGTTCGGTGGTGTCGCCTTCCTCCGACGCGTAGGCGTAGGCCATGCCCGATAGAAGTTTTTTTACCGGGAAATAGTACGCTTTGATGTCGCGCTTCTCTTCTGCGCAAGCGAGGAAAAGGGATGCCCCGAGGGCGATATACAAAAGTCGGAATGGGGTTTTGCGAAAATGCAGGTGCGGCATGGTTTGAATTTTTGGGGCAAAATTAAAAGAACCCCGCAGAACGAAATCTTGGCATGTAGTGCGCTCCTGAAAAAATTGCTCAAAAAAAAGCGGGCGGATGAAACAAGGTATCAAAAATTGTTTCAAGATTTGCATGTTCAAACATTTAATGTTTGTGCCTTGCCATGCTTTTTTCACTCACTAAATTTGTTTCTGTATGAATGCAATTCTATCTCTCGGTCGCTGGATTTTTCCCTTGCCATTTCTTGCCTTTGGACTGATGCACTTTACCAACACACAAGTGATGGCCGACTATGTGGTGCCCGCGTACATGCCCGCAAAGTCCATTTTTGTCTACTTATCTGGGGCTGGCTTGATTGGCGCTGCGGTGAGTATGTACATCGGCAAGTACGACAAGTTAGCCACTACCCTGTTGAGCCTAATGCTCATCGCAGTGGCGTTAATGGTTCACCTGCCGGGTGTGATGGCTGGTGGCGACGGTGGCCCGGCGGCTACGGGCAGTTTTTTGAAGGACCTGGGTTTGGCGGCAGCCTGCATGCTGTACGCGCAGAATTTGGCAAAAGACAACTCGGTGATCGGGTAGTCGTTGCTTGACGGGCCGCACTACCGGGTACGGCCTGTAATTGGCGGCACTCCACGAGATGTGGGGTGCCGCTTTTTTTGTCATTATTTCGGAAAAACGTACTGGCGCACGTCCTCTTCTCGCACCGTCTGGTCGCAGAGGATGAGCAGGCGTTCCACCACGTTGGCCAGTTCGCGGATGTTTCCGGTCCAGTTGTACTCCTGAAGGGCGCGGATGGCATCTGGCGAAAATACCTTTGGCGGGTGGCCGTAGTCGTCACTGATGCGGCGGTTGAAGTGCTCGATGAGCAGGGGGATATCGTCGCGGCGCTCGTTGAGGGAGGGTACTTGCACCACGATGACGGCGAGGCGGTGGTAGAGGTCTTCCCGGAAACGGCCTTCGGCTATTTCGGTGCGGAGTTCCTTGTTGGTAGCCGCCAGCACCCGCACATCCACTTTTATTTCTTTGTTGTCGCCCACACGGGTGATCTTGCTTTCCTGTAGAGCACGCAGCACCTTGGCTTGGGCATCGAGGCTCATGTCACCGATCTCGTCCATGAACAGCGTGCCGCCGTCGGCTTGTTCGAACTTGCCGGGACGGTCGGCGATAGCTCCGGTGAAGGAGCCTTTTTTGTGGCCGAACAGTTCGCTTTCGATGAGTTCGGCGGGTATGGCCGCGCAGTTGACCTCCACTATGGGGCCGTTGGCGCGGTTGCTTTTTTCATGGATCCAGCGGGCGACGAGTTCTTTCCCCGTCCCGTTCTGGCCGGTGATGAGCACGCGGCTTTCGGTAGGGGCCACTTTTTCCAGCAAACGTTTGATCTCGGCGATGGGGGCGCTCTCGCCGATCATGGTCACGCCCTTGCTGCCGCTTTTCACCTGTTTCTGCAGCACGCGGGTGGTGGTGACCAATTCGGCCTTTTCCATGGCGTTGCGCACGGTGATGAGCATGCGGTTGAGGTCGGGCGGCTTGGAGATGAAGTCGAAGGCACCTTTTTTCACGGCCTCCACGGCGGTGTCAATGGTGCCGTGGCCACTGACCATGATGACAGGGGTTTCGGGCGATAGGATTTGCAGCCGCTCGAGCGCCTCAATGCCGTCCATCTTGGGCATCTTGATGTCCATGATGACCACGTCGTACTTTTCACGTTGCACCTTGGCCACGCACTCAAGGCCGTCGGAGGCTTCCTCCACGTCGTACTGTTCAAATTCGAGAATCTCGCGCAGGATGCGGCGGATCGGCATTTCGTCGTCAACGATTAAAATTTTGGCCATGTGAATACTTCGGTTTCGAGTGTATTTTGATGCGATGAAAAAAGGAGCACAAAGTAAGCGGGTATCCGGCGAAGTTGTACGGATGGGGGT
>JBEBHD010000098.1:0-16929 GCA_040080915.1 Saprospiraceae bacterium | reverse complement strand
ATTTTAAAAATTTAAAAATGACCAATGTTCAATGTTCAATGTTCAATGTTCAATGTTCAATGTTCAATGTTCAATGTTCAATGTTCAATGTTCAATGACCAATGTTCAAGGATTTGCAATACAACCTCTTTTCAAATCATCGGTATTCATTGAAAAACGATTTCCTTCAAACCAAATGCCTCCTCGCCTGCCTCGGTGTGGACAAGGAGACGGCCATCGTCCGCCACGCGCTGGATGGTTCCGATAAAGCGGCTTCCGTCGGCCCGCGCAAACGCCCGCGTTTCGCCTAAGCCGTACAGGTACCGGTGGTACTCGGCCCGCAAGGCTGAAGTTTGCCCGTTTTTCAGTTGCAGATAGCGCTGTTCCAAACAAACAAATAGCTTCTCGGCCAGTGCATCAAGGTCGAACGTGGCACCCTTTTCCAAGGCCAGGGAGGTGGCTTTGGGTGCATCGGGCGGAAACGCGGTCTGGTTCGCGTTCAGGCCGATGCCTACAACGGACGACTGCAAAAACTGCCCTGCCACGTTGTTTTGGATCAGGATGCCCGCCGTTTTCCGGTCGCCAAGGTAAATATCGTTCGGCCATTTGATGGTCGGAAAACCGTCCCGTAGGGGCGACCCTTGTGCTCGCCCAACCTCGTTATGTGGTTGCCCGCCCACCGTGTCCAACAACGCCAGCGCTACGGCCTCGCTGAGGCGGAATTGGCCGGTAGCGGCCAACCAAGTTGGGTACAGGATAATGCTCAAAAGTAAGTTTTGGCCGGGTGCGCTGAGCCAGCGACTGCCATATTGGCCGCGCCCGGCTGACTGGGTGGCAGCCCGGATGACCGTTCCCTCGGGTGGCTTGCTTTTTGCGAGCAGCTCGCGGGCATAGTCGTTCGTTGACGGGATATCGTCGAAACGATGGTAAACTTTTCCGATGAAAAGGGCGTTTGCCATGCGCTTTGGCGGCGATTTAATGCCAACCTATCGTTGGAGCTTGGCCGACACGCGCAAAGTTCCATACTTTTATGCCGGGTTCCAGCAGAATGGCCCCTAAATACAAACACAAACGCAGCATCATTTGGAATTGACAACACTACAGCGGCCAACCGCCCGCGATTCCCGCACGGAACGGCTCAACCACTTCATCATCGAAGGCATTCGCGACAAAAAAGGCAAAAAGATCGTGCTATTGGACTTGCGCCGCCTCGGCGACGCGCCCGCCGATTTTTTTATCATCTGCGAAGGCGACTCCAGTACACACATCAAGGCGATCTCCGACAGTATCTACAAAAAGGTGAAGGAAGAGGCGTTGACCATGCCTTCTCACACAGAAGGTTCCCAGAACGCCCGGTGGGTGCTCATGGATTATTTCAACACTATGGTTCATGTGTTCTACCCCGAAACCCGCGAATTTTACGACATCGAGCAGCTCTGGAGCGATGCTGATGCCACTGAGTTCGCCGAAATTTAACAGCCTGCCGGCAAACAACTTTTTTATGAGCAACGACAAGCGTAAACGCGAGGAAGATCAGGACGACCCGCGCCCAGAACGCGACGATAATACAAACAATAGCGGAAACGGTGACAATATGCCCCGCTTCAGTTTCACATGGATTTATATCCTCATTGGCTTGGCCCTGCTGGGCTTGCAGCTGTCGCGGATGTTCGTCACCATACCGACCAAGTCTTGGGAGGATTTTGAGGCGATGGTGCGTGCTGGCGATATCCAGAAGATGGAGGTCGTGAACAAGGAAACTGCCCGAGCCTATATAAAAAAGGACAGCCTCTGCAAGCACTTCACCCTGTTCCGCATTGAGGACAAAAACAAGGATTGCCAGCCCGATAAGCCCGGTTGGAATTTTGATGCTGCGAAGATGTACATTTCGTTCAACATCGGCTCCATGGACGTGCTGAAGGACAACCTCGTGGCACTGAACGAAAGCCTGAAAAAGGAGAAAAAGGCAAAGATCGTCCCGGTTTATGTGGACGAGCCGAACTGGACAGGCACAGCCATGACCTACCTGTTGCCCTTGCTCTTGCTGCTGGCGATCTGGATATTCGTGCTGCGCCGAATGGGCGGCGGCGCAGGCGGCCCCGGCTCCCAGATTTTCAATATCGGCAAATCCAAGGCTACCCTGTTTGACAACAACTCCAAGGTGAACATTACCTTCACCGACGTGGCTGGCTTGGACGAGGCCAAAGAAGAGGTCATGGAGATCGTGGACTTCCTCAAAAATCCGAAAAAATACACCACGCTTGGCGGCAAAATACCCAAGGGCGTGCTACTCGTAGGCCCGCCCGGCACGGGCAAAACCCTGCTGGCCAAGGCCGTGGCAGGGGAGGCCGGGGTACCGTTTTTCTCTATTTCCGGCTCTGATTTTGTGGAAATGTTCGTTGGCGTTGGCGCATCCCGTGTGCGCGACCTGTTCCGCCAAGCCCGGGAGAAAGCGCCCTGCATCATTTTTATTGACGAAATAGATGCCATCGGACGCGCCCGCGGGCGCGGTGCCATTCAGGGCGGTAACGACGAACGCGAAAACACCCTTAACCAGTTGCTCGTGGAGATGGACGGTTTCCCCACCGACAAGGGCGTGATCCTGATGGCTGCCACCAACCGCCCCGACATCCTCGACAACGCCCTCATGCGCCCCGGACGCTTCGACCGCCAGATCGGTATCGGGCGCCCCGATCTCAAGGGCCGCGCCCAAATCTTTGAGGTTCACCTGAAAAATATCAAGGTTTCGCCGGAGGTAACACCCAGCGCCTTGGCCGAGATGACCCCAGGTTTCGTAGGAGCGGATATCGCCAACGTCTGCAACGAGGCGGCTCTCATTGCCGCCCGCCGCGACAAAAAAGCCGTGGATTTGGACGATTTCAACTACGCTTTGGACAAAGTGATCGGCGGCCTTGAAAAGAAAAACAAGATCATCAGCCCGGAGGAAAAACAGATCATCGCTTACCACGAGGCCGGGCACGCTATCTGCGGCTGGTTTTTGGAGTATGCGCACCCGTTGGTCAAAGTGACCATCGTGCCGCGCGGCCTTGCCGCTCTCGGCTACGCCCAGTATCTTCCCAAGGAGCAATACATTACCCGCAAGGAAAAACTGCTTGACGATATCTGCATGACCCTCGGAGGCCGCGCCGCCGAATCGGTCGTGTTCGACAAGATCAGCACCGGTGCCCAAAGCGACCTCGACCACATCACACGCTTGTCGTATGACATGATCATCAACTACGGCATGAATGAAAAGGTGGGCAATGTGTCGTACTACACCATGCTGACCGAGACGTACAACCGCCCGTTTTCCGAGCAAACGGCCTACCTCATTGACCAGGAAGTGAAGATCATGATTGACCAGCAATATGATCGCGCCAAAAACCTGCTGCGCGAAAAACGCCGCGAATTGGACGCGCTGGCCAAAAGCCTGTTGGAAAAAGAAGTGCTGCACCGCGCCGATTTGGAGAGTATCATCGGCAAACGCCCATTTGCCGACCCGACCCCCGGCGAAAGCGCCAGCGTGGCCGAAGTGGAACCGATTAGCCGTGATGATGACGAGTAGTGTAGCTCCCCAACCGTTTGCCATGACCACCATCGTTTCCTACAACGTCAACGGCCTGCGCTCGGCCATTTCAAAAAACTTCCTCAACTGGCTGAGCCGCGAGCAGTTCGACCTCGTGTGCCTGCAGGAAACCAAGGCCCTGCCCGAGGACATTCCTCTGTTGGAAATCGAGGCACTCGGCTACCGCCATTGCTGGCATTCTGCCGAAAAAAAAGGCTATAGCGGCGTGGCTACGTTTAGCAAGCGCGAACCCGACAACGTGGTGGTCGGCTGCGGCATGGACAAATACGACCGCGAGGGGCGTATCCTGCGTACCGACTTCGGCGACTGGTCGCTGCTCAACTGCTACTTCCCCTCCGGCACCACCGGAGAGGAGAGGCAGGCCTTCAAGATGGAATTTCTCGACGATTTTTTTCGCTGGGCCACCGAACTTAAAAAGGAACGCCCTCGGCTCATCATTGTGGGTGATTACAACATTGCCCACACCGAGCGGGATATTCACGATCCAAGGGGCAACAAAAAATCCAGCGGCTTTTTGCCCGAAGAGCGCGACTGGATGACCAAGTGGTTTGCCAGTGGCTTCACCGATGCCTTCCGACACAAACACCCGGAACTGGCCGAGTACAGCTGGTGGACCTTTCGCGCAGGTGCCCGCTCCAACAACAAAGGCTGGCGTATTGACTACCAATCGGTATCCGACAACTTGGCCGACCGTGTGCTGGAAGCCCGCCAGCTCACCAACGTGGTGCATTCCGATCACTGCCCGGTTTGGATGCAGATCGCCCTGTAGGGGTGCTTGCCCGACGTGACACCGCCACGTCACGAGGGCTAAAATGAAGTTCCGATCCTCCAAATCTTATCCTTCCAAGCACCCGCGTTCCAAAGCGGCAAGCAAACACCATGCACTTGTCCAGTTTTTTGTTTTGTAACAATTACAAAAAACGCATCGTTTCCAAATTATCGCCGGAATGCTTGAATTTTCTTAACAAATTTTCCAAGAAAAATTTGCGCGTCAAATCCTATTTGTTTTTATATCTTTGGCGGCTTTTTGAAAAAAGGCCCTGCCAACGGTGGGGCTTTTGCTATAAAAAAGGCCCCACGCGACCTGCCATTCGATGTTTTTTTAACCAGTACCTGAACGATGTCTTCGATAGCCGCTGCTCCCGACGCCCTGCACGAAAGCCTGCACAAATACTTCGGTTTTGATGCCTTCAAGGCCGAACAAGGCTCCATTATACAAAACCTGCTCGACAAAAACGACACCTTTGTCATCATGCCTACCGGTGGCGGCAAAAGCCTCTGCTACCAGCTCCCGGCCCTCATGTTGCCCGGTACCGCCATTGTCATCAGCCCGCTCATTGCCCTGATGAAGAATCAGGTGGACAGCATCCGGGGCTACTCCGACTCCGATGAAGTGGCCCACTTCCTCAACTCGTCGCTCACCAAGGCGCAGATGAAAAAGGTGAAACAAGACATCACCGACGGCAAGACAAAACTGCTGTATGTAGCCCCCGAAACCTTGACCAAGGAGGAAAACATTGAGTTTTTCAAAAACACCGACATCTCCTTTGTGGCCGTGGACGAAGCGCACTGCATCTCTGAGTGGGGCCACGATTTTCGCCCCGAATACCGCCGCATTCGTGTTATGCTGGATGCCGTGGCCCGCAACGTGCCCATCATGGCACTCACCGCTACCGCTACGCCAAAGGTGCAACAGGACATCCTGAAAAACCTCGACATGGGCGGTGACCATACCTATATATCTTCCTTCAACCGCGAAAACCTGTTTTACGAGATCCGCCCCAAGATCAAAAAAGACCAGACGATCAAACAGATCATTCAGGTCATCAAGGAGGAGTTCCGAAACGAGTCGGGCATCATCTACGTGCAAAACCGCAAAACAGCGGAAGACCTGGCCGAAATGCTTGTCGTGAACGACATCAAATCCGCCCCTTACCACGCTGGCCTCGACCCCAAGACCCGTTCCAAGACCCAAGACGATTTCCTCATGGAGGAGATTGACGTGATTTGTGCCACCATCGCCTTTGGCATGGGCATTGACAAGCCCGACGTGCGCTTTGTCATCCACTATGACATGCCCAAGAGCATTGAAAACTATTATCAGGAAACTGGCCGCGCCGGGCGTGATGGCCTTGCGGGCAAGTGCATCGCCTTTTACAATTACAACGATATCCTCCGCCTCGAAAAATTCTTGCGCGACAAGCCCGTGGCCGAACGCGAAATGGGCGCCCAACTCATGCAAGAGGTCGTGGCTTACGCCGAAACCGCCGCCTGCCGCCGCCGATTCCTCCTCCACTACTTCGGCGAGGAGTTTGAGGAAAGCAGCTGCGGCAAAATGTGCGACAACTGCAAAAACCCAAAAGAACGCGTCAACGTGCAGGAGGAAATGGTGGTAGTATTGTCCAGTATCCTCGACCTCAATGAAAACTACCTGATGAAGACCATAGTGGACTTCATCATGGGGCGCGAAACCAAGGAAATGAAGGATTTCCGGTTCTCCAAATTGGAGAACTTCGGTGTAGGCGACGACCGCGACGAGAACTTCTGGACATCCGTCATCCGCCATGCCATGATCAACAACCTCGCCTACAAAGAAATCGAGGAGTTTGGCCTGCTCAAAGTCTCGGAGGCCGGGCGTGCGTACATTCAAAACCCACAACCGGTTCAGATCACCGTCAACCACAACTACGACGACGGCGGTGCCTACGATTTTGAAGATGAAAAAGGCGGAACGGATGTACTTGACGAGGCCCTGATGGCCATGCTCAAAGACATCCGCCGCAGCGTTGCCAAGAAGTTCAACCTTCCGCCATACGTCATTTTCCAAGACCCATCTCTCGAGGAAATGGCCACCCAGTACCCCCTCTCCATGGAGGACATGGCCAAAATACAGGGTGTGTCTATCGGTAAGGCCCAGCGCTACGCCCAGCCATTCATTGACCTTATCAAAAAATATGTAGAGGAAAACGAGATCGAACGGCCTATGGACATTACCATCAAAACGGTGGCAAACAAGTCCAAGACCAAAGTCAGCATCATCCAGGCCATTGACCGCAAAATACCACTCGACGACATCGCCAAGTCCAACGACTTGGCTTGGGACGAGTTCATGGAAGAACTCTACGGCATCGTCACCTCCGGTACCAAACTGGGATTGGACTACTACCTGAACAAAATCGTGGATGAGTACGTCCGCGAAACGGTGCTGGAGTATTTCAAGGAAGCCGAAACCGACGACCTTGATGTCGCTTTCAAAGAACTGAAAGAGGACGAAATCACGTGGGAGGAAATTCAGCTAATGCGGTTGAAGTTTTTGAGCGACAACGCGAACTAATCGCCGACTGCTGGAAAATCCACGCCCTGAAAACTACCCAACGCATCCCACACCGGGTCACCTCCAGGCTGCGGTGCCTCCAAACTCATCCATTCCCCTGAACCCGGGTGCTCGAAGCCGATGCGCCACGCGTGTAGATGTATGGAGCGATCCCGGTTGCCGCGCCTTGCGCCGTACTTCACGTCGCCTTTGATGGGGCATCCGATGCCGGATAGTTGAGCGCGTATTTGGTGGTGGCGGCCTGTGATCAACCGGACGAGCAATAAATGGTAACGCTCGCTGCTTCCAAGCAGGCGGTAGGCCAGTTCGGCGCGCTCCGCTCCGCGCCGCTCTTCCACTGAGACAAAGGCGCGATTTTTTTTGGCATTTTTTTGCACAAAGTGAACGAGCGTTCCTTCTGGTTGAGGAGGCAACGCCTCCACTACGGCGAGGTATTCTTTCTCGATGCTGCGGTTCTGAAACTGCTGCTGGAGCAGGGTCATAGTGTCCTTGGTTTTGGCCAAAAGCACGATGCCGCTCGCAGGCCGGTCGAGCCGATGTACGAGGTGCAGGGCGTGACCGCAGGTTGTTTCGGCCCATTGCAAGAGGGAGTCGTCGCCTGTCTTGTCGGCCTGAGCAGGCATGCCCGCCGGTTTGTGAACGACAAGGAGTATGGAATCTTGAAACAAAATCGTGGGCATGGCCGGAATTGGTTTTGAAAACGCCAAGGTAAGGTACAGCAAGGGATGCAGGTGCTCAAAAACCCAAAGTCTGTTTACCTTTGCCCGACACGTAGCCATGAACTTAGAAAAATTTTTGGTCATCTCCGGTGTGCCCGGAGTACACAAGTTGGTCACCACACGCAACAACGGCCTGCTCATCGAAGACCGCAAAGAGGGCCGTACCCGCTTTGTGGCTGTTCGTCAAAACCAGATCACCCCCCTCGGAACGGTCTCTGTTTACGTAGATACCGACGAGGGCACCATTCCCCTCGCCAACGTTTTCCAGAAAATGCTTGATTCGCTGGAGGCCACGCCGCCACCACGGCAAGATGCCAACAGTACCGATTTGCGCGGGTACTTTTCGGCGGTACTGCCCGAGCACGACCACGATCGGGTACACATCAACGACATCAAAAAATGCCTCAAGTGGTTCACCTTCATGCTGGAAAAAGGCATTTTTGAAGAAGTGAAAACGGACGAACCGGAACCGGAAGCCACAGCAGACGTGGACAAAAAAGACGACAACACGGAAACGCCCTGACCAACGGGCCACATCGCCAATCGCTGATTTTTATGTACAAAGGAAAAAAAGTGGTCGTCGTGCTGCCTGCCTATAACGCAGCCAAGACGCTTGAAAAAACATATCGAGAAATCCCCCTCGACCTGGTTGACGACGTAATTCTCTGCGACGACCACAGTCGTGACAACACCGCCGACATCGCCCGCGCCCTCGGCATCCGGCATGTACTGGTACACGAGCAGAACAAAGGCTACGGCGGCAACCAAAAAACACTCTACAACAAAGCCGTGGAAATCGGCGGCGACATCGTAATCATGCTCCACCCCGATTACCAGTACACCCCGAAACTCATCCCCTCGATGGTGAACATCATCGGTGAAGAGCTGTATCCCGTGGTACTCGGCTCGCGCATACTCGGTATGGGGGCACGCAAGGGCGGTATGCCGCTTTACAAGTACGTAGCCAACCGCTTCCTGACCTTTGCCCAAAACTTGTTGGGACACTACAAACTCTCGGAGTACCACACAGGCTACCGCGCCTTCAACCGCGAGGTGCTGCAAACGATCAACTTCAACCAGAACTCCGATGATTTCGTGTTCGACAATGAAATGCTATCCCAGATCATTTTCGCTGGCTTCGACATCGGCGAAGTGACCTGCCCGACCAAGTATTTTGAGGAGGCCTCCAGTATCAATTTTCGCCGGAGTATGAAGTATGGCTTGGGTGTGCTGCGTGTTTCCGCCGGACATTTCCTCCAGCGTATCGGAATCGTAAACCTCCACATGTACCGCCGGTGTGTACCGTAAGCTACCTGCCTGTACGGGACGGATTTGTCCTGACGCACAACCGCGACGAAGCGCCCTCCCGCTCACTGCATGGCCTTGCCCGGAGCGGCCCGCTGCTTTTCCCCAAGGATGCCAAAGCTGGCGGCACTTGGATCGCCACAGCCCGCAGCGGGCGTACGGCGTGCCTGCTCAACGGGGCATTCGTCAAACACCGTCATCAGCCGCCGTACCGCCGCAGCCGGGGTCTCGTCTTGCTGGATTTTTTTGAATGGCCCGAGCCCAACGATTTTTTCGAGCAATACGACCTAAACGGCATCGAACCGTTCACCTTCTTGTTTTTGGGGCAGGAACGTATCGTAGAACTGCGCTGGGATGGCGACCACCGGCACCTCGCTGAACGACCTACCGAACAACCTCATTTCTGGTGTTCTGCCACGCTATATCCCCCCGATATGCAAGTGCAGCGGGAACAGGTTTTCCGAAACTGGCTGGGCACCGACAAACATGTCACGGCCGGCCGCTTGCCCGCTGCCATTTTTCGCTTGCATCTCCAGGGCAGCGTCGGCGACCCGGAAAACGACTTCGTGATGAATCGCGCTGAGCATGTTCGCACGGTTAGCGTGACTCAGGTAGTGCGCCGGGCAGCAGGAGCCAGTATGCGATACATTGACCTGCTAAATGGGGGCGGGGCGGTGCGAAAAAGAATCACAGAAAATCGCCAGGAAAATAGGACAATTTGAAACTGTGTTAATTCCCCCGGAGTGCCTTTTCGTGTCATACGCCAGTCAAAAGCCTGCCATTTCTTAAAAATTTAACACTTCGTGCAACCCGGTAGAGCACGCCTTGTCAATGGAATCAAATTACAAAATGGATGCCACGCAAACGCACCGCGACCTAATTGAGCGCTGTAGGGTTGGCCGCCGCGACGCGCAGTTCGAGTTGTACCGCTTGTACTCCCGTGCGATGTACAACACGGCTTTGCGCATGGTAAAAAATGCCCATGACGCGGAAGATGTGCTGCAAAGCACCTTCGTTGAAGTGTTCGCCAAGTTGGATTCGTTCCGCCACGAAAGCAGCATCGGGGCTTGGATCAAACGGATCACGATCAACAAGAGCATCAATTTTTTGAAAAGCCGCCGGCTTACTTTTCAGGAACTGACTCCGCTCAACGAACGCGCCGATGAACCGGAACGCGATGTGGAACTGCCCCTTAGCATCGAACGGGTGAATCAGGCCATAACCGAATTGCCCGATGGATACCGCATGGTCTTCACCCTGTACGCCATGGAAGGCTACGACCACGAAGAAATCGGCGATATCCTTGGCATAACGGAAGCAACTTCCAAGTCGCAGTACAGCCGGGCAAAAGCAAAATTGCGCGACATGCTCGCCTAATCCACAGTCAGCAACACAACCAAGTCCAAACTGAAAAACAGAAAAGAAATGTCAAGCAGCAGCAAAATAGAAGCATTCGTGCGCAGCAACCGCGAAGCCTTCGACTTCGCCACCCCAGCCCCCTATTGCTGGCCGGGCGTGACAAAAGTCCTTGATCGCTTTCGCCATGCAGACCAGCTGGAACAGTACTTGGTACTGAACCGCTTCGAATTCGATACCGCTGAACCCGCCGAGAGGGTTTGGCAGGCCATCGCTGAGTCTTTGTACCAACACAAATCCGACCGGAACGACCCGCTCGAAACGTTCATCTTGGATAACCGGGCAGCATTCGATTCCGAAATTCCCGGTGACCGGATTTGGGCTGCCATAGAACAGTCCGTGCCAGCCAAAGCGGCCAAGACCGTGGCCATGAACTGGCGTGCCAACCTTTTGCGTGCCGCCGCCGCTATTGCCCTGCTCATTGCAGGTATTAACATCGGTATCTGGTACGGCGCATCCGATGCCGCTCAAGCAGGCATGAGCATGAGCGATGTGTCCACAGAATATGCCGAATTGGAACAGTACTACCAGCGCGATATTTCTACGAAAGAAGATAAACTGACCAAATATGCCTCTTACAGCGACAAAAATGTATTGGACGACCTTCGCCAAATGGACGGCATCATGACCGAACTGCGCACGGATCTCGCCAACGTGCCTCCCGGAAACCGTGAACAGGTAGTGCGGGCGATGATCGAAAATTATAAAGCCAAAGCCGCCATTCTCGAACGGGTGCTCGAACATATCGAGCAACAACAGCCCAATCAACAGCAACAAGTACCGACAAACAGCAGCAATTATGAAGTCGAAAACCTTTAGTTTCAGCAACGCCCGACAGGCACTTCTGGTCTGCCTTGCCGTGCTCGGCAGTGCCGTACTGGCCCTCGCCGATGGCCCTACACAGGAATTTTCCAAAAAAATAAACCGCGAATTCAATATCTCGGCCACAGGAACCACGGCCATCTACAACAAATACGGCAAGGTCAACATCAATACATGGCAAAACAACTCCGTGAAGATTGACATCACCATCGTTGTCAACGCCACCGACCAACGCACCGCCGATCGCACCTTCGAGCGCATCAAGGTCAACTTCATGAACACCGCCGACTATGTGAAGGCCGAAACCGTAATCGAAAGCGAAACCAAAATTTCGTGGCTCGGCAGCAACTGCCAGGATTTCAAGATCAACTACGAGGTGTGGATGCCCATCGGCAACCAACTTGATCTGAAAAATAAATACGGCAACTCGTTCGTGGCCACCCTTAACGGCAAGCTCAAGGCCGAAATCAAGTACGGCGACTTGCGCACCGAGGCGGTGAACAACAATGCCGACTTGTCTATCGGCTACGGCAAGGCCAATATGGCCAAGGTGCATAACCTCACCGGGTACCTTAGCTACGGCGGGCTGAATCTCGCCGAGGCGGCCGAGGTACAGATGGACTCCAAGTACTCCGATTTCCAGATAGATCAAGCAGCAGCCGTGCGTGTCACGTCAAAATACGATAATTTCAACCTCGGCGATATCGAAGACTTGCGTGTCCAGACCAAATACGCCAACCTGCGCGTGAACACTACCAAAGCCGTATTCGTGACAGCCCAGTACACCGACGTGAAAATGAACAGCATATCGGGCAGCGTGGATGCCGACCTGAACTACGGTAGCCTGAAAGTCGGTGCCCTGGGGCGGAATTTCTCCGAAGCCCGTATCGTGGGCAAATACACGGACGTTCAGATGAACGTGGAAAGCGGAGCCGCCTTCCGTTTCGACGCAGAGGGTATGCACACAGGCTTGCGCACGCCTTACGGAGCCACCATTAGCCGCAAAGACAAGCAGGGCAGCCGTTCCCTTATCGAGGGTTTTGTCGGCGATGCTAAAGCCCCACGCTTGGTGCATGCTCGATTGAGCTACGGCGACTTCACCTTAAAATAAAACAACCTCACTTCAGGGACCGAAATACGAGTTCAGACTCAAAACCAGCCCGAATCAGTGCGGCAGCGGACTTTGCCCGCGCGTGCGGGTCGCTGCCGTAATGCTTTTGGCGTTTTTCCAGCAGGTTTTTCAAAAGGGACACGTACTCCTCTTCGTCAATTTCTTCCCGAAGCGCTTGTTCAATCGCCTCGGGGACAATGCCGCGTTGCTGAAGTTCTAAGCGGATGCGCACGCGGCCCCATTGGTTTATCCGAAATTTGCCCCGGGCAAAAGCACGGGCAAAACGCCCCTCGTCCACGTACCCATCGGCCTCCAGTACTTGCCATACCTGCTTGGCGGGTTCTCCTGTGATTCCCAGTTCCGACATCTTTCGGCGTACCTCCTGTGGACACCGCTCGCGGTAGGCACAAAAACTTTCCATCTTGGCCAAAGCCTCGTCGGGGGTAATGGGCGTGGGTTGCTGTTTTGGGAAAGCCATTGCGAGGCAAAAATGGATTGTTTTTGTCAAATTTTGAGCGCCATATCCTGCCGACAATGCCCAAATCTAGTTGCGTTAAAGTTTGTTAACCCGTTAAGCCCTGGTTAAGGTTGTTGCCGGAATCAAAAGGGCCTGTTCCTTTGCCCCAAAATTCGTTTCACTATGAAAAAAATTATTCTTCTTTCCCTGTTTTTGGCCAACGGCCTGATCCTGTCTGCACAACTGTACGTCGAAGGCGTGCTGCTCGATGCCACCAATACCAGCGCCTACCTTGAGGCCACTCCCCTGCGCCGCACCGACGGAACCTACCATTTCAAGATTGACTATGGCCAAAAGTCCAAGTCAGATGCCAAGCCCGGCGAGTGCCTGACCGATGCCAAAGCCCGCCGCTTTGAATTCCGCAGCGCCGTGGACGGCCTGAACTTCCTGTACGAAAATGGCTGGGAAGTAACGGTGGTGTACAATGTGGAGGACATACGGCGCTACTTGCTGAAGCGGCGATAGGATGCTGTGTCATACTGGACATTCTCTTGGGGCAAACACAGAAAATACAGACCTTTGCACGCCCAAAAACATAACCTGTTTTTCTCTAAAGAATAGACAACATGACGAAATCTTTCACGCTCTTTGCTCCGGCCTTAGTTGCCATCCTTTTGTTGGCATCCTGCAAAAATTCTGCGCCTACGGACCCAAAAAAGGCCAACATCACATACCCCTATGAAAAACCGGACTCGATCGTCGGTTTTAAGGGCTGCCAAATGGCCGGTTTTTCATCGAAATCCGCTGAAAACCGCGAATTCCGGTATCAAGATTATGTGTTCGTAGTGACCGACCGAAAAGACGAGCCGGGCGAAAAAATTGGCATCGTGTTCAATTCCGACACCACGCGCCGTCTCGAAATACCGGCCACGGAAGAAGCCTATTTCATGGGGGTAGCAAACAACCACTTTTTCATGGACCGTGGTACAGGCCCCGATGTTCGCGAACTGGTGTTCTACCGTTTTCAAGCTGGCGAAGTCTATTTGGTGTATCGAACAAATTACTACCCAGAGCCAGCCCCCTTCGTATCTACAAACGGCGCATTGTGGTATTACGCCCCTATCGAGGAAAAAGACATGATAAAAATACCCGATTGCCCCGACCGGGAGAAATGGCTCAAAGAAGGCCTCCGGGTGGGTTACGGCCAGCGGGTTCTCTACAATCTAAACGAACGTATGCTGACCCGCAAGTCTGAATACGTTTGTGTTCCGCTGCAGTAGGACAAAAGAGCCGGGTTAACAAAATCCAAACACAGCCGCAGGGATACAGCGCCCGAGCGGCTTTTTTTGTAAAAAAACACCTGGCTCAGCGGCGGGTTTGTTAACGAGGTTTAAACCCGTGCGGTACCACAGCCAGCCTGCACCACCTTGGTGTGACTCTTGCAGCAAGAGGCGTATAAACGTTGTCTTTGCAGATGAGCAGAGGCAGGCAATACAAAAAGGAAGATTGTTTTCATTTGGTTTTTTGGGGTTTGCCGCTGACACGCAACGTGCTCAGCGGCTTTTTTTTGCGTTGAGAAACCGACATCAAGCGGCATTCGCCAAACCAAGACACAGCAGGACATTGGTACTTCGACTTATGGGATAATTACCGAGATTTGGGCGGTTCAACGCTCTCTTTCATACCTGTCCTTTTATCACCGTTATGCTAAAACAACTTTCCTGCCTCCCATTGCTGGTATTCACAGCCGTACTTTCCGCTCAGCCCAAGATCGAATTGGTTTCACATGCTACGGGATTCACGCGCCCGGTAGACATCGCGCACTGCGGCGACTCCCGCCTGTTCGTGGTCGAGCAACGCGGCTACATCTGGGTGCTTGACAGTGCTGGTAACCGCCTGCCCACGCCTTTTTTGAATATTGATCCCCGTGTGCGCTCCAACGGAAATGAACAGGGCCTGCTTGGCTTGGCCTTTCCGCCTGACTTTGCCCAAACGGGCATTTTTTACCTGAACTATACCCGAGAAACAGACGGTGATACCCGGGTTTCCCGATTTTCGTTGCTGCCCGGAAATGCGAACGAAGCCGATCCTAACAGCGAGGAAATTCTGCTGGAGGTGAACCAACCATACACCAACCACAACGGCGGATGCCTTAAATTTGGCCCCGACGGCTACCTGTACGTCTCGCTCGGCGACGGTGGCTCTGGCGGCGACCCGCAAAATAACGGGCAGACCAAAAAATCATTACTGGGGAAAATCCTACGGCTGGATGTGAGCGGCACATCACCCGGTCTGCAGTACGCCATCCCGTCCGACAACCCGTTTGTGAACGATACGACATTCTCGCCCGAAATCTGGTCGTGGGGGCTCCGCAACCCGTGGCGTTTTTCGTTCGACCGGCAAACCGGCGACATGTGGATCGGCGACGTGGGCCAGGTCGCCCGCGAAGAAATTGATTTCGAACCAGCCGGCGCTGGCGGACGCAACTATGGCTGGCGCTGCTATGAAGGCACTTCCCCGTACAATACGGATGGTTGCCAGCCCAGTTCGGCGTACACCGGCCCGGTATTCGATTACGCCAATCCAGGCTTGGGCCGTTCGGTCACGGGCGGGTTTATATACCGGGGCACCCAATACGCTGATCTACAAGATTTTTACCTGTTTGCCGACTATGTTAGTGGGCGCTGGTGGGCCACACGCCAAGGGCCGGACGGGACTTTTTCTACTGCCCTCATCGGCCAATTCGCTGCCAACCAATATAGTACTTACGGTGAGGATCGAGACGGCGAGTTGTATGTAGCTGCACTCGCTCAGGGTGTGATTTACAAAGTAAAAGAGTTGTGTTCGGCCTTTCAACTTTCGGCCACGGTGACCGATGCCTCCTGCCCCGCTGGCATGCTCAATGGCATCATTGACCTCAACATCGTTGGCGGTCTGGCTCCATACACACTATTGTGGAACAACGGCCAAACTGACTCCCTCATAATATACCTTGACCCTGGCAGCTACTCCGTGCTGGCTACCGACGCACGCGGATGCGCACGCCGCGACACGTTCGTGGTCGGATACCTCGAATCACCTCCGCTGGGCCTTGCGCTCGTATTGAGCAATGGTACTCTTGGAATTACGAGTGGTACCTGGGCTGGCTACCAGTGGTTTTTGAATGGAATGCCCATCGCAGGGGCAACCAATCCCACGTTTGTACCAGTGCAGGATGGTTTTTATGAGTGCCTCCTCGTTTCTTCCGGTGGATGCAAATACAAACCGGGTTTGCTGGTAACAGTGGTTTCGACTGCGCTGCCAACCTCGGTGGCCAGTTTTTCACTGGCTCCCAATCCGACTTCGAGCGCCATCCGGGTGAGCATGGAACTCAGGCAAAGCGAGCGAATCAACATGGCCATACTGGATGCCGGCCAAAGCCGGGTTTTTTCAAAGCAGCTGCATGGGCAGCGAATAGAAGAGGAAATTGATCTGGGCTATTTGCCAGCAGGGACGTACTACCTAGTGGTCGAAATGCCGAGCGGCAGCCTCGTTAGACCCGTCGTTCGCAAGTAAACCCGGAGTTGTTGGGCATCTCAGAGCGGCAACATACTTTTGTGCTCGAATACCATCCATTATTTCATACAAACAAAACTGTTTTATGCAAAAATTGCTTTTCCTGCTCGCCTTTGTCTGCTTGAGCGTTGCCACGTTGAGCGCCCAGCAAGCGACCAAAGTGGAAACCTTCTTCCAGCAGTACCACACAAAAGATATTTTGATGAACATCAAGGCCGAGATGGCTTCCATGAATATCACGTTGGAGTACACCCACATGGCATTCGATGCTACCGGCCACCTGACCGAACTGAGCTTCAGTGTTGATTTCAAAGATGGTTTTAAAGGCTCGGCCAGTTCTGTGAGCATACCAAAGGATGCCTCGTTTGGTTTTGTGCGTGACTATCGCAAGGATGCTGTGATACCTTTCCGGGTCGGCAATTTGTTGGAACAGGACAAATAAGCATTGATCTACGCTTCTGAAAGGGTTATTTTTTACATGAGCCATTCCCCGGCGTGGGGGATGGCTCATGTTTTTTTAACACAAGGCCAATTTTTAACTTTTTGAGGAACGTGTAAAAAATAAGTTGTTAGCCTTGGTGCCTGATGAGGTAATTCCACTGTGGGCAATCAGGATCAAAAGTGACGAGTTGCTGCACTTGTTTT
>JBEBHD010000097.1:0-16940 GCA_040080915.1 Saprospiraceae bacterium | reverse complement strand
GTTGTAGGGTGGGAGGGTGTCGGACTGAATCTGGTCAGAATCGGGGCTGACGAGCGCTTCATCCATGAAGGTGAATTCGGCTTCTTCTTCGCCTTCGCCTTCGGCGGCCGGTTCCTCCGGGCTGTCAGGCTCAGGATCATCCGCTTCAGCGCCTACGAGGGGTTTTCCGATGGTGTCCCACTGGATGGCGGGCGTTGGTTTGACGGGTGTAGCGGCCGTTTTGTCGGCGGCTTTGGGTGTGCAGGCAAACGCCACAAAAAGCACCGCGAGCAGGGCCGATGGCAGCAACAGGTTTTTCATGCTGTTCAGGAAATTTGACATAGAAAAAAAAGAGGTGAAAAAAAGGAGTGCAAGGTTAGCCGCTTTTTAACGACTTTTGGCCGCCTTTCGCCCAATGGGGCTTGAAAGTGTGGTTATTGACGCAAACAAACGTTCATGGAACAAAAAACGTACATCCAACAAATCAACGATCTGCTCCTGTTGTACGGCCCAAAAGTACTGGCTGCGGTGTTCATTTTGCTGCTTGGCTTATGGCTTATCCAGCGGATCACGCGCACGATGAGCGCTGTATTGGTGAAGCGAAACATTGACGAAAGCCTGCGCCCGTTTTTCACCTCGTTGGTGGACGTGGCCCTCAAGGTGGCCCTGCTGTTGGTGGTAGCCGGTCAAGTGGGCATCGAAACTACCTCGTTCATTGCCGTGTTTTCGGCCATGGCCTTCGCCGTCGGTCTGGCTTTGCAAGGCAGTCTCGGCAATTTCGCCAGCGGCGTGCTCATCCTCCTCTTTCGGCCCTACCGCGTGGGCGACCTGCTACAGGCCGCCGACCACTTCGGCGAGGTGGCCGAAATCCAGATTTTCAACACTATATTAATCACCGACCACGCGAAAAAGATCGTGATCCCCAACTCCAAGGTGACGGAAGGTGCCATCGTGAACATAGCCAAGGGCAGTGAAGTGGTGGCGGAAGTTACGCTGTTGTTGGAGAGCTCCACGCCGTTGGCTCTGGTGCGCGAAGCCGCCGAAGAAGCGGCTGCCCGCTGCGAATGGGTGCTGCGCGACCGCCCGGTGGACGTGGTTATCACCGGCATTAACCGCGACGACATGAAAGTGGACGTAGGCTGGTGGACACTCGGCGACAACTACGTCGCCACGCTCGATTTCATCCACGAAGCGCTCCGCGATGCCTTCGAAAAACGGCAGATCCGATTGGCCAAGGAGCGGCGGCGGGAGTCGCTGCCGGTTTAAAATCCTGGGTAATCCGGCAGATCGGGCAGGAAGGAAAACGACTCGGCGGCAAAATCCAGGGCGCAACTGAATGTGTACAGGCCGTTCGTGACCGCGAGAAACGGTGCCCGGAAACGCAGGTTGTACCGCGCCACCTGCTCGAAGGCGGCTTGCACGAGCACTACTTTTGGCGACTTGCACTCCACGAGCAGCCAAGGCTGCAGGGCCGCGTCGAACACAGCGATATCGCAGCGCTTCGGCTGGCCGTTCAGTGTGAGGCCGATCTCCGAGCGAATGCGGCTGGCGGGGTAGCCTTTGACCTCCAGCAGGTACAGCAGCACCAACTGGCGCAACAGCTCCTCCGGGGTGAGCGCCACGTTTTTACGTCGGATCGGATCGAATACAACCCGCCCCTTCGCCGTTTGCGAAAGCCGGAGAGCCGGTTCGAACTGCAAAAAATCGAGTTGAAGTTGCATGGGGCAAAGGTGTTGTTATCAAAAAACTTAATGTACGTTTGCCTCCAATCTTTACGTCAAAAACTTCCCGATTTATGAAACGGCTCATTCAATTTATCCCGACTGCATTTTTGGTAGCGTTTTTTTGCACTGGTTCTTGCAAGTGTGACGAAGACCGATTGCCCGAAGACATTTTGATGGGCTCGCCCTGCTGGAAAATTACCATAGTGGAAGACTTCAATCCGTCAACCAATACGTGGATCGTTACCACCTCCTCGTCCGTAGAAGCCTGCGAATTGGACAATTGTATTCAGTTCCACAGCGACAGGACCATTCGGATAAACGAAGGGGCAACCATGTGTACCCCCAATGGCCCGCAAGAATTCAGCGGCGGCACATGGAGTGTCACTACCGACGGCGACCAAAGCGACTTTACCATAAAAGAGGCTGGCGAAGTGTACACCGGGGCTATTGTCGAACTGAACGATAAAAAATTCGTCTGGGAAACAGCAGACACTGGTTTCCGGTCTCGCATTACCTACACCAATTAGAGCGTGTTCAGGATTTTTGCCGGAGGCAAAAACGGATATGTTCCCTACTTCCCCATCCAAATAACCATTCTCAAGGCCACCGTTCCGAAGGAGATGCTTGACACATCTTTCTCCCACCGGTAAACCCGGTTCAAAAATCGGCCAGAGCTTGGATAAAAGTCCAAACCTTCGATCAAGGCGACTTTACCTTGGTTGAGGGTTAGCTCGTTCAGCTGCCACTGGGCACGCAAACCCACCTCCAAGTTGCTGATAATCGAAAAGCCGAATCCAAGCCCCAAGGACAGAGCAGTTCCTTGCACATCGTTTTTAATGTCAATTCCGTCCTTTTCTACTACAGCGCCGCTGATGTCCGTTTGAGCACCGGTAAGGAACCCGGCTGAAAAAAGCGCTTCAGCGTAGAAGCTCGGGTCTTCGTAGTTGTGCTCTAATCTGCCTATCCGCAGGCCAAAAGGAATGTCGAAGTATTTCAAGTGGTATTTCAGGTTGGCCCCTGCCGGCAAGGTATCCAAGCGCGGGTCGTTGATCTTGGAGTTGGGCAACAAGGCAACCTTCGGATAGTGGTTGTTCAGGTTGCCGCCGTAGTTGTTGGCATAGCCGATCCCGGTGAGCAAAGCGAGGTCGCCACCGCCGGGGAACCACATCAGGTCGAGGCCGACCCGTGCCCCCCAGTTCGTTCCGGAACCTTTCAGCAGATCTTCGTCCGATAAGAGCCACGACCAGGTAAGGCTGCTGGAAAATCCGATCCCAATGTCAGGGTCCTTGAACGGTGTCCAAGGGCAGCCGTCCAACCGCGGGATTCCTTTATCATACGGGCAATTATCCCTTTTATTAGGGATACCGTCGCTATCACTATCCGGGCATCCACTGAAGGAAGCAATTCCGTGTTCATCAGGGCAATCGTCGTCTTTGTCCCGTATGCCATCGCCGTCCGTGTCCGGGCAGCCGTCAAAAGTAATTGTACCTTTTTGGTCAGGGCAATCGTCGTCCTTGTCCGGTATGCTGTCACCATCAGCATCCGGGCAGCCTTTGGCACTTTTGGGGCCTTTTTGATTGGGGCACGCGTCCTCGGTATCGCGGATGTCGTCGTTGTCCGAATCGGGGCAACCATTGGTGTTTTTCGGCCCGGGCTGGGTTTTGCACTCGTCATCGGAGTCGCGCACGCCGTCGTTGTCCTGGTCGGGGCAGCCGCGGGTGTTTTTCGGCCCGGGCTGGGTTTTGCACTCGTCATCGGAGTCGCGCACACCGTCGTTGTCCTGGTCGGGGCAGCCTCGGGTGTTTTTCGGGCCGGGTTGGGTTTTGCAGTCGTCATCCGTGTCGCGCACGCCGTCGTTGTCCTGGTCGGGGCAGCCACGGGTATTTTTCGGGCCGGGCTGGGTTTTGCAGTCGTCCTCGTTGTCCGGTGTGCCGTCGTCGTCTGAGTCCGGGCAGCCGTTCAGGGAGGCTGACCCTTTTTCGCGGGGGCACTTGTCCGTGCCGTCTGGAATGCCGTCGCCATCGGTGTCCGGGCAGCCATCCGAGTCGGGCGAGCCTTTTTCGCGGGGGCATTTGTCTGTGTTGTCGGGTATGCCGTCGCCGTCCGTGTCGGGGCAGCCGTTGGTTATGGCCGGGCCTTTTTCGCGCAGGCATTCGTCCTTGTTATCGGGGATATCGTCGCCGTCCGTGTCCGGGCAGCCGTCAAAGGCAACCGGGCCTTTTTCGCGTGGGCACTCGTCCTTGCCGTCGGGAGTACCGTCGTCATCGGAGTCCGGGCAACCGTCGAACTTGGTTGGCCCGGCCGCGTTCGGGCATGCGTCCCGGCTGTCGGCGATGCCGTCACCGTCGGAGTCCGGGCAACCGTTGGTTTTTTTGGGGCCAGACAGCGTTTTGCATTCGTCGTCCTTGTCGCGGATGCCGTCGCCGTCGGAGTCTTTTATTTCGGCCCGGGCTTTGTCAATGAGGCTGTTCAGTTCGGGGCATTTGCTCAGGTCGTTGCACTTGGTTTTGGCGCTTTGCCAAATATCGAGTGCTTTAGCAAACTCGGACTTGTTGAAGGCTTCTTGCCCGCGTTTGACGTAAACCGGGCAGCAATCTTGCGAACGAAGCGCCATCGGCAGCAAAAACATAGCGACACAGCACGAGAGTAGAAAGTTGTTCATGATCGTTTTGTTAGTTTTGAAAAAACGGCGGCTTGTCGGGGAAGCGTCTTGGAAGGTCACTTAGGACCGCCTTTGGCTTGTTCAAGCAGCGAAATCACCTCTACGTCGCTTGAATCAAGTGCATAAGCCTTGTTAAGTGGCTCAATGGCATCTTCGTGCCAGTTTTGTTCAATGAAGTCTTTGGCGACTTTGATGTACCCCCTTTTTTGCTGTTCAATGCTGGAGATTGAGTCTTTTGCTTGTGCCTCGTAGAGGCCGCCAGGGTATTCAGCGTTGAACTGTTTCCACGTGGGTATGGTGTTTTCGGACGATGCCTGCTTGAACGCCGTCTTTTCCTGCTCAAGCGCCACTCTTAACCGCCTTGCCTCTTGTTGTTTTTCCCAAAACAGAAAAGCCATAACCACGATCACGCAGGCTGCGGCGATGACCCCGGCAAGAATTATCATCCGCTTCCGCGCTGCCCGCAACTCTTCGGGCAGGCGCACGATCCCGGCCTCTGCTTCGCCGATCATACGCAGCGCTTCTGCATCGTCCGGGCTAATGGCCAAAGCCGTCCGGGCGGCTTGCAGAGCTTCGTAGTAGGCACGCTTGCGCATGAGGCGGTGGGCATCCGACAACTGTTTTTGGTAGGATTCGCGTCGCTCCCTTTCTTCCTTCGCTATTCGGTCCTGCTCTTGAATGCCTTGGTCACACTCTAATTGGCGCCGCCGGAATTCCGACGGCTCGCTGGGAAAGCCGGTCTCGTGGCTCTTGATCAGCTCGCCATACACCAAGCGGGCTTCGCGCCAGTTTTCGTTTTTGTAGAGCTGCTCGGCTTGGCGCATTTTTTCGGAAAAATCGGCCAAACGCTGCTCAAACGCATGCCGCACGAGCATTTGTCCTTCCTGCTTGTCGCACTCGGCAATGCGCTGGCGCATCGTGTCCAAGCTCGGCGAAAAACCGGGCTGGTGTAGCTGGATCGCCTCGAGATAACTGGTTCGGGCAGTGGCCCATTCGCCTTTGTGGAACAGGTGGTCGGCGGTGTGCGCCACGGCCTCGAAGCCGCGGTACTGGTTTTCGCGCTCGGAGGCTTGGTGGCGGTGGTTGCTGATTTCACGAATAACATCGTCAAGCTCGTGGGCAATGTGCGTGAATGCCTCGTCTTGCAATTCATACTTGGTTACCGGCCTCCCTTTTTCGGGCAACACTTCAAGGGTGCCAAGCCGTTCTGTCAGTTTCCAGGCACAAGGGCGTAGGATGATTGGAATGACCTTGGCTTCTCCTTTATCGTGGCGTTCGAGCGACACTTTCACTTCATTTCCATAAAAATATTCAGATGCAAGAGAGTCTGGACTAACCAACAACAAGATGATATCGGCACCGTACAGGCGTTTTTTGATCTCAGCCTCCCAGTTTTGGCCAGCCTCAATATCGTAGTCGTCCCAAATACGGGCACTACCGTTATTGAGCAGGGGGCTAAGAAACTTCTTGAGCTCGTCCTTGTGGCGCAGGTCGTTGTGCGAGTACGCGATAAAGATTTCAACAGCAAGCATACGTTCGGCGGGGCAGCCTGTTTTAGAGCAGCAAGGCAAATGTAGAACAACAATTTTGAACTGGGTGCAATGTGTTTTCTGCGTAGCAAGATATTCGAGCAGAAGCGTTTTCTGTTGAAAAAACACATGGTTGCGGAGTTCGGAAATCAGGCCTATTTTTGGGGCGGATTATTGCCCCGATTCTTACCCAACCAAACTCGTAAACAACCAAGATGGCAAAAGACCTGTTCCACAACTGTGTGCGAGCTGCACTTGAAGCAGAGGGGTGGCAAATCACGCATGACCCGTACTACCTGACCGCTACCCGTCGGACTGGGAAAAAAGTCGGCATACTGATTGACATCGGAGCAGAGCGGATTTTTGCAGCGGAAAAGGTGCGGAGAAGATTGCGGTAGAGGTGAAAAGTTTTCTTCGAGCGAGTATTGTCAACGAGTTTCACAGGGCAATAGGCCAGTACCTGATGTATCGAGTCGGGTTACTGGGGCAGGAACCCGACCGTCTGTTGTTTTTGGCGATTCCGGCCAAAATCATGGAAGAAATCGAAGACTTAGACCTGCTTCGAAATGCGCTCAGCGCGTACAACGTAAATGCAGTTATTTTTGACCCGGTAAATTGTCGAATCAAGGCATGGATAAAAACATAAAATACCGACATATCCTGAAAGACTATCTTCTGGCTCTTGCGCGAGACTGGACCACCAACCCATCGGAGTCTGTCGAGGTCGTCTGCGACAATGAGGGCGGCCATTTCTTGTTGCTTTTTTACGGCTGGACGGATCAGGGGCACCTGCACAGCGTGCCCATCCACTTGGAGATCCGGGACGGGAAAGTGTGGGTGCAGGAGAACCTTACTGAGATCGAAGTGGACGACGACCTCGTAGCCCTCGGAATCCCAAAATCGGACATCGTCCTTGGGGTTTTGCCGCCGGAGTATCGGGTTTTTTCGGAGTTTGCGGCGGCTTGACTCCCGAAATCCTCAAAAACCCTGCAGGAATCCACTACATGAACCCTCCACACTGGTACATCATCGCCAATCCCGCCGCCGGAAACGGAACCGTCGGCCGCCGCTGGCCCGACATTGAGGCCCTGCTCCAGGAACTGGGCGTGGCCTACACGGTCAAGTTCACGGAGCAGCGCGGCCATGCCGTGCGCCTCGTGGACGATGCCGTGCTCAAGGGCCACCGCCACATCCTCGGCCTCGGCGGCGACGGCACCAACCACGAAATAGCCAACGGCATCCTCACCCAGCCACACGTGCCGCCAACGGAGGTGACCTACGCCCTGCTGCCGGTGGGAACAGGCAACGACTGGGCACGTGCCTATGGCATTTCGCACAACCCGCGCGAGCGGCTCCAGTGTTTGTTGACCGGTGAAACGGTTCTGCAGGATGTCGGCAAAGTCGCCTACCTGCGCGAAGACGGCCAGCCCGCCGAGCGGTTTTTTGTCAATGTAGCCGGCTTGGCCTACGACGCGTTTATTGCCAAAAAACTTGAGCGCCACCGCTTCGTGTCGCGTTTTCAGTACCTGCTCATGGTCGGGCAATACCTGTTCGAGTACCGGCTCACCCCCGCGCGGCTGCGCTGGGCGGAGGAGGTGGTCGAGGATTCGTTTTACACCATCAATATCGGGATTTGCCGCTACTCCGGCGGCGGTATGCAATTAGTGCCCCATGCCGTGCCCGACGACGGGTTGCTTGCGGTCACTTTTGCGCGGCAGCTGCCCAAGTGGGAGGTGTTGTTGCAAACACGCCGGTTTTACGACGGCAGCCTGCTCAGTCATCCCAAGATCACCGGTTTCCAAACCAAAAACCTGCGCGTGGAGCACATCGGCGACGTGCCCACGTTGCTGGAAGCCGACGGGGAGTTCCTCGGCACGTCGCCCGCCGAGTTTTCCATTTTGGAAAAAACGCTGCGGATCGCTCGCTGAAAAATTTGTTGCCTTCTTTCGTCCGCGTTCCTTATCGCAACAACGTCACGTCCCCTTTGTACGTCTGCTGCTCGCCGTTGGCAAACCGAACCGTGATGAAATAGGCATAAACATCGCTGGGCGCGTCGGTGTCGCCCACTTTGCCGTTCCACGACTGTTGCGTGGGCGTGGCCTCAAAAACCTGCCCGCCCCACCGGTTGAACACCCGGAATTCGAGAATTTCCAAGGTGGCCTCGCCGCTGAACGTGATCACCCCGAAGGCATCGTTGTTGCCATCGCTGTCGGGGGTGAAAGCATTCGGAAAGGCTATGCAGCGCTGCACGTTCAGGTTGAACGGCCCGGTGCTGGCCGAGCAGCCATTGGCTAAAGTGGCCACCACCGTGTACGAAACTGTAGTCGGTTGGGCAGCGCCCGGCGGTTGTACGATGATCGAATCCTGCGTGACACCCGGCAGCAATACACCGTTTTCGTACCAGGCCAGTGTAGCCGTGGGCGGGGCCACCTCCACTTCGATGGCCACCCGCGTGCCCTCGCAAAGCAGTCCCCACAGCGTATCGGTCGTGATGGCACCGAGGGAAACGCCCGGCAACACGTGTACTGTCACCGCGTCCTGAGCCGTGCAGTTGGGCTGGTAGGTGAAAATTGCGGTGTACGTCGTGGTGTCTGCTGGTGTCACGGTCAGGCTGGGGCCGTTGCCCGAGCCAGGCTGCCACGTGATCGCCCCGGTCACGCCGGGCGACGCGGAAACCGTGGCATTCAGCATGACCGGCACACCGAAACAGGCCGTCTGGTCGGCCCCGGCGTTGATGGTGGCGCTGTTTACCGTGATCGTGACGGTGCCCTGATTGGGGCATTGGCCCATGGCCGACACGGCGTAAGTGGTGGTCACAACCGGTGTTACCGTCGGGTGGCTGGTGTCGGTTTTGGAAATGGAGGCCGGGTCGCCAGGTGGCACCACAGTCCAGTTGTACGTGTCGGCGGGGTTTGTCGGGACGTTGTTCAGCCCCACGCTCCCGCCGATACAAATAGTTGTGGGGACAAGGTTAAGTACCGGTTGCGGCAACACCGTAACTATCGCAGTGCCCTGGCTCGGGCAGTCCGCGCCCGGCGCGGTCACGATGTACGTGGAGGTGACCAATGGGCTGGCCATTGGATTGACGCAGCCCGTGCAGGAAAGGGTTCCCGTCGGGTCTTCCCATTCGATGGGCTGGTCAGGATTTACCTGCACAACAATTTGGGCCGTTTGGCCAGGGCAGATCGGCGGCGGGTTGGTCACCATAAACGTGGGCGGCACACCCACCGGAACCTCCACGGTGGAGACCTTTTTGCAAACCTTGTTTTGGCTTTCGGTAGTCAATAAATAGGTGTGTGTGGCGGAGGCGACGATGACCAGGTTCGGATTGGTAAGCGGCGGGAACTGCTCGCCGAAGGTGTCCCACTGGTGGGTCAGTCCGGGGAAAATACCGGGGTCGTAAATGTTTTTTAACAGGAGATACACCGTGTCGCCGGGGCAGTAAACCTGCTTGTCCGGTTCGCGGCGCAGTGTCAGGTCGGGCAACGAGTCCACCAAAATATGCATGGAATCTGCCACCGGACAGCCGTTGATCTGGTAATTCACCAGTACGGTGATGGATTCGTCCGGGGCGGTTTTTACGGAAGGCCCGGTGGATGGCGTGACGTAAAATGGTGGTTTCCACACAATGGGCGAGCCGGGCGGTATGGCCGCAGCCGTGAGCGTGAGCGTGTCGCCCCGGCAAATGGCGACCGTGTCAGGCCCGGCGATCTCGACATTGGCGGGCGTGATCGTAATCATGGCGGTAGCCGTTTGGGTGCAAATCCCGTTGGCGCTTGTGGCGGTCAGGGTGTACGTGGTGGTAGTATCAGGTGTGGCAATGGGGCCGGAACTGGCGGGGTCGTTCAGCCCGGTCGCGGGCGACCACGAGTAGGTCGTACTGGTTTGCAGCACGTTGGCTAACTGTACCGGGTGGTTTTGGCAGGCCGTGGTATGTGCGAACGCGAGGGTCGGGAAAAAGAGCGTGTCCACATTGATCGTGATTTTTTCGCTGATGGGCGGGCATCCCGGAACGGACAGCGTGGCGGTGTAGGAGGTAGTAGCGAGCGGGTATGCCAGTGGCATGCTGCTTTTGCTGTCGCTGAGGCGGGTTTTGGGAGTCCAGTTGATGTAAGCATTGCCCGCGTTGGTTACGGCGGTCAGTTGCAGGGTATCGCCGAGGCAAATATTCGGCCCGCCTGAGGTTTGCACTGCGAGGGAAGGTATGCTCAGCATTTTCACAAAAACCGCCGTCGTGTCGGAGCATGTACCGACGGAGCCGATTACCTGCAATGGTATGCTCTGTGTGGGCGTGATTGTAGGGTTGGCCACAAATGGATTGCTCACTGCCAATGGGGGTGACCAGAAATAGTCCGTGGCACCGGTGGCCATCAGTTGGGCCGTTCCGCCGGGGCAGACGTACACCGTGTCGGCACCGCTGTTGATCACCACATCGGCATCGTCGCGCAACTCAAGACGGAGGGTTTGGAACACGACCGAACCGCAACCGAAATCGTTTGAAAGGGTAATCGTGATCGTTTCGGTGCCTTCCGGCAAGCCGTCGGTCAGCGGAATGATGGGGAAGGCAAGCATCGTGTCGCCGGGCTGGAAGGTAATCGTGTCGGGGATGTTCAGTGTGTAGTCCACGCCCGGTGTGGCCGTCCCGCCGATGGTGATGGTGTAGGAAACGGCTTTGTTTTTGGGTTGGCTCAGCCGCACAATGAGCTCATCGTCGGTACCGCTGCAGCCTTCAATGAAATGGTCAAGGCCGCTGGCAAATGCAACCGACAGTTCGGGCGCACCACCGCGCACTTCAGAGATGAAAACCCCGGAGTCGAATAGTCGGTCGAAGCGATCAGCAATGGCCAGTTTGAGGCGATAGGTGTTGCAGGGGATCACGTCCACGCGAGCGGTCAGGCTTTTTTTTACGCCCATGAAATCGGCGGTGAGGCCGTCGTACTGAAGTGTGGAGCCGAGCGCGACCTCGTTGTTTCGGTAGTATTCCCAGTTGATGATGTTGTTCACGCTGTTGATCTGCACGGGCGTGTTCGTGCCGGGCAGGACGGCTATGTTTTGGGCGCCGCCCAAATTGGGGTCGCCCACAATGCCGGGGCCAGAGGCCAAGAAGGCGAAGATGTCGTTGTACTGGTCGTTGGCGTACTCCGTGTACTCTTCGGAGCCGAAAACGTACTCAAAAGCGAGCTCGTCGGCGGCCACAAACACGTCCATTTCGATCACGCAGGCATCGAGCGATGGGTTGCCGTTGCCCTGGATAATGGACAGGTAATTGAGGTCTGCGTCGCCAGGGGCCATATTGTCCTCTGATTCCCCTGGGTTGTCGTTCGGGCCGGGCACCAAATCGACAGACCCCGATGTGAGTACGAGGCCCTGGCGCAAGCCGAGGTCGTTGTTGTCGGTAGCAAACTGGAACGTACCATAAGCGCCGGGCGGGCATTTGTTGATGTCCGGGATGGTAACCGTGGTGCCAGGCGCGGCGATGGCATTCACGATGTCTACTGTGGTCACGGCTGACTCTACCTCAATGGCCGACGGTGGGTCGCATGGTTGAGAACTACACTGCCAATGGCCTTGAAAACCCTCGTTTTGATCCATAGAGTCGGCTTGGAACTGCACGGTCAGGCAGCCGGAAGAAGCCTGTACCTGAAAACAAACGCCGCCGCCGCCGTCAGCGCCGAAAACAGTGCTGTTGCTGTTGATCTGAGCGATGATCGGCATGTTGATGGTGGGGCCGTCGTAAAATGTCAGCACGTCAAAGCCGGGCGAAAAAGTGCCGCCAGCGTCGAAGTTGTAGTAGTCCAGCGTAAAATTGATACAGGCAGCGGGCACGCTGGGGCAAATGACGAATGTGTTGTCGTCGCCCATACCATAGTCGCCATTGGGGCCGCCGGTATCGTACAGAGTGCCTGCGCAAAGGGTGGAGCCTCCTTGGTCAATGGTCACAATGGGCGGGATTTCGTTCACGCACAGATTGAAAATGCCCGCGTTAGCTACGGTTCCGGCGTTGGAAACCCGGATAAAATACACGGCCCCTACGGTAAGCCCCTGCACGTCAAGGAAAAGCGTGGAGCTGCCTGCGCCGCCCGTCACGCAGTCGAGCTCGAACAGGCCGTCGGGCATGCAGTCGCCCCGGTACACCGCCAATTGCGGCTCGGCCATGGGGTCGGTGCCGGTACCGGTCAGTTGAATGCGGAAATCGAGCGGTGCCGCCGGGCACACGAAGGTGAACCACACGTCGTTGCCCGGCCCTCCGGGGTTGAAGCACGAGGGTTGGTTGTTGCTGCCGATGTTGGAGGGCGTGGCATTCAAGTTGGCGTACTCGGCGCTTGTGCAAACGGGTGCCGTACCCAACGGGATGGGCGCGTCGCAATCATCGTTGGCAGGTGCTTGGGAAAAAAGAGGGCTGGCAAGGCAGCAGGCTGCCCAAAAAAGTAGTAATTGTTTCATGTGTATATGCTCAACGTGCTTGCAGGAAAGGAGTGCTTTGCCGCGCGTGACTTGAAAAAACTCCACGAGCCTCTGTGACACTATCAGGAATAGGGCGCTAAAAAACGGCGATATTTCCGAATTGACCGGTTCCGACCGGTCAGTTTTATTAGGCGGTGCCAAAAGTAGGCAGAGTTGATATATTTGCCCCGTAACCAACGCACAACGACATGGCAAAATCACCGATCCGCTTGGCGGACATCTCCACCGAAGCGCCTTCTGGCTGGAAAGAAAAAGACACCGAAGACCTGACCAAACCCTTGGTCAAGCGCCTTGGCGATTTACAACAGCGCCTGTACGCCGACCACAAATACGCCGTGCTCGTCGTGCTTCAAGGCATGGACGGCAGCGGCAAGGACGGGGCCGTACACAAGGTGTTCGATGCCTGCAGGATCACAGGGCTTACGTTCACGGCATTCAAAAAACCTACCGAGGAGGAATTTGCGCACGATTTCCTGTGGCGCATACACAAAGTGGCTCCGCCAAAAGGCACGATCGCCATCTTCAACCGCAGCCATTACGAAGATATCCTCATCCAGCGCGTACACGGCTGGATTGACGAAAAACGGGTCGAGCAACGCCTGCGTGCGATCAACGCCTTCGAGGAACTACTTCAGTTCGACAACAACACCCTCATCTTCAAGTTCTACCTCCACATTTCCAAAAAAGAGCAGGAAAAACAACTGCTCCAGCGCATGGAAGACCCCGAAAAATTCTGGAAACACAACCCCGGCGACTGGAAAGAACGCGAACACTGGGATGCCTACATGGCCGCCTACGAACACGCCATCAACAATAGCACCGTGCCCTGGCACATCTGCCCGGTGGACGACCGCTGGTACCGCGATTATTTTATCGCCAAAACTCTCGTGGAGGGCCTCGAGAAACTCCCCTTTGATCCGCCCAAACTGCCGGAATAGCCATTGCTGTTGATCAACTAGTACCACCGCTGCGTTTGGTGTTTTCACCACGCGCAAACGACTGGACACAACGCTTGGCGAAAACACCAAGCGAAGCGTAAGTACGTCACCAAAATTAGTTTAGCCTAAACAGACGACACTTCGTTCGGAATTAGCACATTGCCTAATTAGCACATTTTACTTATGCGTCAGCAAATCGTAGCCGGAAACTGGAAAATGAACAAGTCCCTCTCCGAGGGTATTGAGTTGGTTAAAAGTGTGCTCGACCGAATCGATCAGCGCCCGCGCGGGCCGGTGGTGTTTGGCGTGCCCTACCCGTACCTGCAGGCAGTGGCCAAAATGCTTCAGGTGCGAAAGGGTTTTCACGTGGCCGCACAAAACTGCCACCACGAGGAAAAAGGCGCTTTTACCGGCGAGGTTTCGGTGGACATGCTGGCCTCCGTCGGCACCGAATACGTCATCATCGGGCACTCCGAGCGGCGGCAATATTTCAAAGAAACCAACGAACACCTCGCCCGAAAGGTCAACCTGGCTTTGGCCAAGGGCCTGCTGCCGATTTTTTGCTGCGGCGAACCGCTGAACATCCGGGAGCGCGGCACCCATGTAGGCCATGTGGCCAAGCAGCTCAAGGCCAGCCTGTTTCACCTGCATGAGGCCGAATTCCGCAAGGTTGTCATCGCTTATGAACCCATCTGGGCTATCGGCACCGGCAGAACTGCCAGCACCGAACAAGCGCAGGAAATGCACGCCGCCATCCGAGTCCTGCTGTCCAAAAAATACGGCAAATCCGTAGCCGACGATACGAGCATCCTGTACGGCGGCTCCTGCAACGCCCAAAACGCACCCGAACTGTTCCGCCAACCCGACGTGGACGGCGGCCTAATCGGCGGGGCATCGCTCAAGCCGGAGGATTTTGTGGCGATCGTGAACGCTATGCAGTGAGGGTTATGGTTTCCCGGCTACCGACTGGTCAAACGCAAAGAATTCCGTTAAGGATATATCTAGCGCATCCACAATGTTGAGTAACTGGCCGATGCTGGTGTTGATCACCCCCCGCTCGATCCGGCTGATCTGGCTTAGTTCCACATCGGCTTTCCAGGCCAGTTCTTCTTGTGACAAACCACGCAGCCGCCTCAGGTCGCGGAGGCGACTGCCAAGTGCTTGCAAGAATACCGTGTGGTGGGTCTGTTTCACGGCCCGATAATCCGAGGGGTCGTGAAAAAAAATGTAGGCAGATATGCTTTGTTTTCTTTTTAAAGGAATACATTTGCCTATTCGTTCACCTCGGGAAGGCAAATGTGCCAGCTGCCAGCGAGTGCTTTCGACGTTAGGCAACCATCACAAGGGCCTCTCCATCAAACCATCCTTTCCACCATGTTTCATTTATTTTCCTTGCGAGGCAAACTGCTTGCCTTCGCCCTGATGCTTGTTTCGTTTTTTTCTTGTCACAAGGACTACTCGTCTTCGTTGCCAGAAGCGGTTGAGCACAAATCTCAACCGAATTATCCCATCACCCTGTTCGAGGCAATGGCACACTTTGCCAATGTTCAGCCAACCAGCAGTTTGACCGGAAACGAATTTCTTGATCTTGACCCCTTATGGCCGCAGGCATATCTGAGCCAATCTCAATTGGGGACTGACATTGTGGTTGTGCCCTTGGCCGACACTTCTTTGCGCGTTCTAAACGATGGGTGCGTAGATGCCAAATTGCTTTTCAGCAAAGAAGGGCCGGACGAGATTTCTGTAGAAATACTGGTCTATGTTGCGGATTCCGCGTACCATGTGAGCAGTGGCGGCCATTATTCGCTGGACAGCTTCACGGGCGTACTTACCTTCTACGACATTGGCCAAAATTTTCGGCACGGCGTGTACCTCAAAAATGGAGCTCCTTTGGGAATTGTTGATTCAATGACCCAAGTTGCTCAAACGCCCAATCAAGTCCAACCGAGGACCAACAATGATTGCTGCAGAACAGTGACAATAACCTACAGGGAAATATGCTGGCGTGATCAAGCAGCGCATGTTGATGGTGATGGCGACATCATTTATTGCTGGCGTACGGTGCATTCTACTGTTTGTGATTGTGTCGGCGGCGGTGGCAACGGCGGAACTACTACAAGCAATGGCGGGACCACTGGTGGGACTCCTATCGGCAACGGCAACGGCGGTAGCACAGGCGATTACGACCATCGCCTCGCCACCCTATGGGCTGTTTTGAGAGGACATATCCCAATAGGTATTTTTTCTCAAAACCCGACCCTCTTACCTCCGGGCTTCGATACCGTATTGGTACGGAAGTTCATGACCATCAACAATTTTTTCAATTTTTCGTTTTCGCAGTTGGAAGCCCTTCAGAAACGCCCAGACCTGATCTTGGCCTTGTACAACGTGTACTCGCCATGGATGAGCTCGTATTATGACCCCAATCCACCGGCCAACCAACCCAATTTCGCCTTGGCAAAGCCGGTGTTGGACTTTGTGACAAAACACAAGCTCACCGGGCCGCAGATGGAGACGTTATTGCGGAACGGGGCGTTGTTTGGGCAGGTGAAAGCATTGGCTGAAGGATTGAATTTGGCCAATAATTCTGTAAAATGGCTTATCGAAAACCCTAGTGCAGCAGAGGGCATCAACCTTTTTCATGCAAATTATGATGAACTTGAGGGGGCCGATGAAGCTGCTTTAATGTTGGTCGAATATGCCACAACCAACAACATAACCAACCCTTTAACCGCTAATTTTGAGGACTATGGTGAAGACGCGTTTCCCTGTGGCCCTTGCTTCACAGTTGCATGGTCTGTTGAATATGCCATTTTAAAAAAATTTGAACCTTGCCCAGCAGGAGATAAGGCTTGCGACTGGAAATTGCGGGCAAAGGCTACTTGGAATGTCATTAGTACAGGGGTACATGTTATGCTGGACGTAGCCGGGCTCGTCCCGGTTTATGGTGAGGTATTCGACGTAACAAACGGATTAATTTATACCTTAGAGGGGAGCTATGCCGATGCTGCGTTGAGTGCAGGGGCTGCGATCCCATTTGTAGGTTGGACAGCAACAACGGCAAAATACGCAAGAAAATCTATAAATTTGGCCGGAAATTCCATGCAGTTGAAATATGTGGTACGAACCGATGGCATCATTATATTTGGAGGAAATCTGGAATCGGCGCGAAAGCAGTTGCGAACCATGTTGAAGACGCCATCGGGCTACCAAGCGCATCATATTGTCCCATGGGAGTATTATGATCATCCTGTCATTCAGGCCGCTGCTTCAGTAAAAGTAGATGGCTTTCATATGAATGACTTGATAAACGGGATATCGTTGCCAACAACAGCAGGCAACAGTTTGCCAAAACATTTAGGTAGCCACCAGGCATACAGTGAAAGGGTGCGTGCAAGTCTTAATAAAATAGAGACCGATCTCGGCCCTAATATTGATCCGATAGCTGCTAGAGCGAAGCTAATAGCATTGACTGGTAATATTAACTTTAAGATATTGAACACGCCGGGAGGTACAATAGATGAAGTTTCCGGCTGGATTGACCCGTAGTGCTATCCTAATCACAGGACAGGTTTGAAGAACAATATGAAACATACTGTCTTTCAAACCTGTCCTCTGCTTACAATCGAACATATACATCTGT
>JBEBHD010000096.1:0-17059 GCA_040080915.1 Saprospiraceae bacterium | reverse complement strand
GTGTACGCTAACTCTGAAGCCGGAGGCCAACTGCCAACAGCCAACTAAGGTGTACTCTCATTCGGAAGCCAACAGCCAACAACAGCCTAATCCACAGTATCGTGGAGGTAGGAGTTGCCGCCCACTTTGATTTCCGGTTCGTCCTCGATGGAGATGGTCCAGGTGGACATACCGACAGCATCGGCATCGGGCAGGCTGTCCAAGCGCACGCCTTTGCGCAGGTAGGCGGGCTGGTTTTCCAATTCGATGATCGTCTGCGGTGAGTTGAGTTTCACTACGTTGATGGGGCGGTTGCGCACCTCGTCGCGGCGGCGCTGGGCTTCTACAAGGCGCTGGCGGCGCTCTTCGGGGCTGATTTCGCCGAGTTCGTCGGGCCGCACATACGGGTCGTTTTGATCACCCTTGGCTTGGCGGATTTTCTCCATCGTTTCCCGCACGTTGTCAAAATCGAACTCAATGGCGTTGGCGGCTTTTTCCTCCACCGGGCCAGGCTCATCGGAGGTGATGGTAAACAGGCTGGATTTAGGTTTGGTCGTTTCTTCGTCCAAGTGGACGACTTGCCGTTCGGGCGGAGCGGCTTGTTGCATGCGGAAGCCCGGAATAAACGGCGTTTTGCGCGTGGCCTCGAATCCCGTGGCGATGATGGTTACGCTGAGTTTGTCGCCGAGGCGCTCGTCGAAACAGTTGCCCCAAATCAGGTTGGCACCTTCGCCAGCCTCTTGCTGTACGAATTCGGTGATTTCGAATATCTCGTCCATCGTGGCCTCGACCATACCAGAGGTGATGTTGACGAGGATATTTTTGGCACCGCTGATGTTGCTGTCCTCCAACAGGGGCGAATTGAGCGCCTCGTCCACGGCGCGGCGTGCGCGGCCTTCGCCTTCGAGGGCGGCGGTGCCCATGATGGCCACGCCGGAACCGCGCATGACGGTGTTTACGTCCTCAAAGTCCACATTGACGTAGCCAGGCACGGTGATGATCTCGGCGATGCCCTTGGCGGCGGTGCAGAGGATGTTGTCGGCCTGCGAGAAGGCTTGCGAAATGCTCAGGTTCCCGTGAATCTGGCGCAATTTGTCGTTGCTGATGACCACGAGGCAGTCCACGTTGTTGCGCAGTTCCTCCAAGCCATCGAAGCCGTTGGTGACGCGCAGTTTGCCTTCAAAAAGGAAAGGCAGGGTGACAATGCCCACGGTGAGAATACCGAGTTCCTGAGCTGCTTTGGCAATGATGGGCGCTGCGCCGGTACCGGTGCCGCCACCCATGCCGGCGGTGATGAACGCCATCTTCGTGCCGTCGTCGAGGAAACGGTGGATCTCCTCCAAACTCTCGATGCAGGCGCGTTTGCCCACGTCGGGCTTGCTGCCCGCGCCGCGCCCTTCCGTCAGGCTGGCCCCGAGGGGAATCTTTACCGGTACCGGGCTTAGGTTCATGGCTTGGGCATCGGTGTTGCAAATGGCATAGTCCACGCCGATAATACCCTGTTTGTACATGTGTGTCACAGCATTGGAGCCGCCGCCACCTACGCCGATAATTTTTATGATGGAAGGTTCATCCTTTGGAAGATCGAACAACATAAGTTTCATTTTTAATGATGAATGACGAATGATGAATGGTTCATCATTATTTCTTAAAGTCCAAATCGGGTTCAGCCTCGAACCATTCCTTGGTTTTGCGGAAAACGCTGTCGAGCCAGGTCGGCGACTTTTCTTCAGAAACGTTGGACGGTTCCTTGTCGCCGTCGGTGGAGCTGCCATTTTCGCTGTACGCGGTTGCCTTGCCGACTTCGATATCCTGCATGCCTTTGAGCAACAAGCCTATAGCGGTGCTGAATATCGGGCTGTTCACGCTCTCGCGGTACCCATGGGCAAGGTTTTCTACCGGCAAACCGATGCGGCAGGACATGCCGGTGTGGAACTCGACGAGTTTGTCGGCATGGTTGAGCAGTGCGCCACCGCCGGTGAGCACGATGCCGCCGATCAGTTTGCGCTCGTAGCCACTACGGCGGATTTCCCACAGGACATAGTCCAGCAGTTCCTCCATGCGGGCCTGAATGATCCGCGCGAGGTTCTTTTCGCTGATTTCCTTGTGCTCGCGACCCCGCAAGCCCGGGATGGTTATGATCCGGTTGTCGTACACCTCGTTGGCGAGGGCTGACCCGAAGCGGACCTTCAACTTTTCGGCTTGGGGCTGCATGACGGTGCAGCCTTCTTTGATGTCGGCGGTGATGACGTTTCCGCCGAAGGGGATCACCGCTGTGTGGCGAATAATGCCTTCGTGGAAAATGGTAATGTCGGTGGTGCCGCCACCGATGTCCACGAGCGCCACACCGGCCTGCTTTTCTTCATCGAAAAGCACGGCATCGGCACTGGCGATAGGCTCCAAGGTAAGGTCAGCGACCTTGAGGCCCGTTTTTTCAATGCATCGGAAAATGTTGTTCACGGCAGTGATCTGGCCGGTAATGATGTGGAAATTGGCCTCGAGCCGCACACCGCACATGCCGATGGGATCGGAAATGCCCTGCTCGTTGTCCACCGTGAACTCCTGCGGGAACACATGAATGATCTTGTCGCCGGGCGGCAAGACCAGTTTGAACATGTCGTTCACGAGGCGGTCAATGTCGCGCCGGGCGATCTCGTTGTGGTCGCTTTCGCGGGTGAGAATGCCCCGGTGCTGGAGGCTTTTGATGTGCTGGCCAGCGATGCCAACATGCACGGTGCGGAACTTCATGCGGGCTTGGCGCTCGCAAATGTCCACGGCTTCGTGGATGGCGGTCACGGTTTTTTCGATGTTGCTGACGACTCCGCGGAGTACGCCGACGCTCTCGACTTTTCCTACGCCGAGGATTTCGAGTTTCCCGTGTGTGTTTTTACGGCCCGCAAGGCAGCAAACCTTGGTAGTGCCGATGTCAAGTGCGACAACCACATCGTGGGATTGTGGTGCTAATTCGGTCATTGTGTGCAAAGATTGAGTTAACAATACTGTTTACTATTGTTTTCTATCCTTTGCACCCTTCATGTTTTACTTTTCCGGGAGCAAAGGTATTTTTTTATTTACTTGAATTACAAGGCGTTTGATATATTTTTTTCAAAAAAAACTATTTCCTGCAAACTACCTGACCATTGTATTTCAATGAAACACTACTGTATATCCGCCAACCTGAATAGGGCATGCCTTCCTGATAGAAAATTTTCAATCTTTTCAATTTGTCTTCCATGTTTTTTATACTTCCTAAAATGATTTTTTGATCACCGATAAGCGGAACCAGAATGAACTCGTTGGCATTGTTTATGTGTACCTGTTGGATAAAAACAGACCAAACCGGGTCATCCAATAAAACTTTGGTCAAGGCAAATAGGTCTTTGAGCGTGTTGCGGCGTTTTTCCTGAAAATCAGTGGTGTAGGGAGCGATGTTTCCTGTAGCGACCAATACACGAGGAGCGTACAGGGAAGAAGTAGGTATTTTTGCTCCAAAATTGTCCAAATAGTAATTGCCGCCATGATTGTCCAATATCCGTAAAATAGGCTCACGCTGCCGAATATAGACATGCAGGGTATTGCTCTGTCCGACATAGACTTCGGCATCTTCCACAAATGGATCACCCTCCAATACCCGCTCAATACGTTCCACTTCCAGGTCAGCCAACTCCGTGCCTTCCAATGTGTTGCCAAAGGCTTGCAACAGGTTTTGCCGTACACCATGCTCGCCCAACATCTTTTCTCCGCTTTCCAAGGGGACTATCTCCACGTTGGTCGAGCTGGCGAAACTGTTTTTTTTGCGCGTCACCGCCGACAACAGGATCAATACCGTGATAAGAATGAACACGATCCAACTGATCTTGCCATATCGCAATTGCGGCACTCGCATGGTGAGAAAATCAGACAACATAATTTACTAGGTTTGAAGGTTTCTGGTTTTTTGTCAGCCCGGCACTGAAATTTAAACACGCTCTAATTCACAAGAGAAGGCTTTTTATTTCTACAACAAGTGTGTCAATATCGCCTGCGCCCATAGTCAATAGAACTTCAGGCTTGCTCTTTTGTATCTCGGTCAATAAATCGGCCTTGGTAACTATTTTTTTATTCGATAAATTCATTAGACCCAAAATCAATTCGGACTCAATGCCGGGCATTGGTTTTTCGCGAGCCGGATAGATTGGCAGGAGCAAGCAATTATCCAACTGATCCAGCGCCGCTGCAAAACCTTCAGCGAAGTCACGGGTGCGGGTGTACAGGTGAGGCTGAAACACGCCCGTGATTTTTTTTCCTGGGAACAACATCCTTGCCGCGCTGATGCACGCTTGCAACTCGGCGGGATGGTGCGCGTAGTCGTCTACGTAAACCGTATCGGGGCGGCGAATGATAAACTCGAACCGGCGTTTCACGCCCCGAAACTGAGCCAGGGCATCCGGCATATCCGGCGTGAACGCTCCGGCGCAATGCACCGCCGCCCAAGCGGCCGTGGCATTTTCGACATTGTGCCTGCCGGGGTAGGGGAGGCGAAGGTTTTTCCAATGGAACACGCTTGACTTGATCCCGAATGCCATTTGGCCCTCTTCCACCCGCAGGTTGTTTGCCTCGTAATCGCCCGCTCCGATGCCGAACGTGAGCGCTTTTCGTCCGCTGGCACGCAGCTCGTCGGCCACATCGTCCAACGGCAGGCCGTGTTTGTACAGAAGTGTGCCGCCGGGCTTGATCTGCCGGACGAACTGTTTGTACGTTTCCACCACGGCTTCCGGTGAGCCGTAAATATCTAAATGGTCGGGGTCCATGGAATTGAGCACCGCGATTTCGGGATGCAGGTGCAGGAAGGAGCGATCATACTCATCGGCCTCCACGACTACCCAATCACTTTTGCCTTCCACGAAATTGGAGCCGATATTGGCCGAAATGCCGCCCAAAAAGGCCGTCGCGTCCACACCGGCGCTGCGCAAGAGGTGGGCAGCCATCGTGCTCGTCGTGGTTTTTCCGTGGGTGCCAGCTATGGCGATGCAACGCTTGCCCTTGCTGATAATGCCCAGTACCTCGGCGCGTTTTTTTAGCGGGGTGCCATGCTCGCGAAACCAAGCGAGTTCGCTGTGGTCTTGCGGTACGGCGGGGGTCCAAACCACGAGATCAACCTTGGCTGGTATGTGGCGCACATCGTCGTCGTAATGCACGTGCATACCCTCGGCGGCCAAGGCGCGGGTTAGGTCGGACTCGGTGCGGTCGTAGCCATGTACCTCGGCCCCGTGGCCGCGGAAGTACCGGGCCAACCCCGACATGCCGATGCCGCCGATGCCGATAAAATAAATGGTTTGGATATCCTTCAGTTCCACGGTGCTACTGTGCTTTTGTCAGTTCAAGGGTTTCTTTTTGGCCGACTCGGTTCATTTCAAACAAGAGCGTAGTCGCGTCTAATTTCAATATTTTAACCATGATTTCCTGCCTCCCTTGTGCCTTGGTGTATAGTTTGTCCTTTAGGGTACGCCACTCGCCGCGTTCTCTCTGGCTGCCAAAATTGGCCGAGTAGTCGCCATCGGCAGTAAACTCAAACGTGACTTGCGTCGCGTCCTCGCCGATCGGTTTGCCGAAGGCCAGCCATTCCTTCCCCTGCCACTTGCCGATGAGCGCGGGGTTGTTGTCGTTCTCGCGCTTGCAAGCTGTGAGGGCGAGGGCCAGGAAAAACAGGTACTTCGTTGCTTTTAACATGAATGTGCTGATTTGAAAATGTGCTAATTGTCACGACTCAAGAAGTTTTTCTCTGTGTTCTCTAAAACTCCGAGAGCCTCTGTGTCACTTTTTTACTCTCTATATGCAACAGCGAGACCGATCACTTCTTTTGCTATTTTGTCTGCTGCTTTTGGCCGCCCGAGGTGCCGGATGTTTTCGCCGAGGCTGAACAGCAAGGCTTCTTTTTCGAGCAACATCAGGGCTACGGTTACCAGGTTTTCCACGGCTTCGGCATCCCGAACCAATCGGGCGGCGCTTTTTTCTGTCAGGGCTAAGGCGTTTTTGGTCTGGTGGTCTTCGGCCACGTTGGGCGAGGGCACCAGTACAGCGGGTTTACCCACGAGGCACAATTCGCTGATGCTAAGGGCACCGGCCCTGGAGATGATGAGGTCGGCGGCGGCATAGAGCAAGTCCATGCGGTCTATGAACGCCCGCATGTGTACGTTGGGCAGCCGAGCCGTGTCGCACTGTGTGTATTCGGCCTCGTAAAACCGACCGCACTGCCACAGCACCTGCACATCGGAGCGCCCGGCCAGCAGGGTTGTGCTTTCGGCGAGGGCGCGGTTGAGCGTACGGGCACCAAGGCTGCCGCCTATGACGGCTATCGTTTTTTTGTCGGACGACAGGCCGTAGTACTGCTGCGCCTCGGCACGCTTGTTGTCCAATTCCAGAATGTCAGATCGCACGGGATTGCCGGTGAACACGATTTTTTTGGCCGGAAAAAACGCCTCCATCTGGTCATAGGCGACGCATATCCGGCTGGCTTTTTTTGCCAAAATGCGGTTGGTCACGCCCGCGAACGAGTTTTGTTCCTGGATTATCGTCGGGATGCCTGCATCCTGAGCGGCACGCATGACCGGCCCGGATGCGTACCCGCCAGTGCCGACGACCACGTCGGGCCCGAAGCGACGGACGATGCCTTTGGCTTTGAATGCGCTGACCATCAATTTGTACGGAAATATCAGGTTGCGCAGCAGGCTCCTTAATGAAAAACCGCGCTGGAAACCGACAATGTTCAGCCCTTCGATCGGGTAACCTGCTTTGGGCACGCGCTCCATCTCCATCTTGCCGTTGGCACCCACGAACAAAAACTCGGTGTCGGGCCGAATGCGTTTGATGGCATCAGCAATAGCGATGGCCGGAAAGACGTGCCCGCCTGTTCCGCCGCCGGTGATGAGTATGCGCAGTTGCCGTGTCATGCGTTTTCCAATTTTTCAATGTACTTGCTCACGCTCAGGATCATTCCGAGCGCGATGGAGGTGAATACGAGGCTCGTGCCGCCCATGGAAATCATGGGCAGGGTAAGCCCTGTGGCCGGAACCAGGTGGACCGAAACGGCGATATTGGCCATTGCCTGAACTGTGAGCATGAGGCTCAGGCCAATGGCCAAAAAAGCCCCGAACGCCTTGGGGCTTTTCGTGACCAATTTGACCGTTCGGAAAAACAACATCACGTACAGGCCGAGTACCAACACACCACCGATGAGGCCGTATTCTTCACAAATAATGGCGTAAATGAAGTCGGCGTGCGAGTAGGGCAGGAAATTGCGGGCAACGGAATTCCCCGGCCCGGCCCCGAAAATGCCGCCACGGGCTATGGCAATTTTGGCTTGTTGCACCTGATAGCCGCCGTCGGGATTGTGCAGGTAGTCCTGCACGCGCGAGGCCCAGGTTTCGGTACGCACCATGTCCGGCAGATACTCGCCGAGTGCGATCAGGCCGGCAAAAACGACTAAACCCAGCAAGCCCAGCAGGAAAATAAAGCGCGGGTTGACGCGGCCTACGAACATCAGCGCGATGCAGGTGCCAAAAAGTACCAGCGCCGTGGACAGGTTGGCTGGCGCTATCAGTCCGCAAACGATGAGCACGGGCACGATGATCGGCATGAAGGCTTCCTTGAACTCGGTAATGTACTCCTGTTTTTTGGTCAACATCTTCGCGATGTACACCACCAAGGCCAGTTTGGCGAAATCCGACGGCTGGAAACTGATGGACAAAATCGGTATCTCGATCCAGCGAGATGCCTCGTTGATGCTCTGGCCGATGACGAGGGTGAGTGCCAGCAGCGGGATGGCTAAAAACAACAGAAACGGTGCCATCTGCTGGTACCTGCGGTAATGAATCCGGTGGCACACATAGATCAGAAACAGGCCAAAGGCCAGCATGATCGTGTGGCGCATGAGGTACGAGGTGGTGTTGCCGCCCCGTGCCTGCCAAGCGAGTGACCCGGTGGCCGAGTACACGGCCAGGATGCTGATGATGCTCATCACGGCGATGATCATCCAGATCGTGCGGTCGCCGCGGAGCTCGGCTGCTATTTTGTTGCCAAGTGACATATTCTATTTTTGAATTGCTCCCCCCGATCCTCATAGTTTTTGAACAAGTCAAAACTTGCGCAGGCCGGACTGAGCAGCACCGTATCCCCCGGAGCGGCCAAACGGGCGGCCTGCTGCACGGCTTCTTCTGCACTGCGGGTTTCTATGATCGTTTTTTTTGTCTTTTGAAAAAAGGCCGTGATCTTGCTGTTGTCCACACCGAGGCAGACAATCGCCTTCACCTTTTTTTTCACCAATGGCAGCAACGGGGTATAGTCATTGCCCTTGTCTTGGCCGCCCACGATCCAGATCGTCGGCGTGGTCATGGCCTGCAGGGCATAAAAAACCGAGTCCACGTTGGTGGCCTTGCTGTCGTTGATCCAAGTCGTACCGTTAATGGTGGCCACCACTTCGAGGCGGTGTGGCGGCGGCTCGAACGTGTTCAGCCCGGCCTGGATTTTCGCCGGTTCGGCACCCAGTGACAGGGCGGTGCGGATGGCACATGCAGCATTAAACATGTTGTGCGGGCCGCGCAACTTGCTGCCCGTCATGTCGAATGTGTGCCGTTTGCCGACGTGGATCGAGCCGTTTTTGAAATAACCGCGCCGCACAGGCACCTGCTTGGCTGCCGCCAACGGGTGGCGAGCCATGTAGTCCTGCATCACCGGGTCGGCGGCATTGAAGATGAAAACATCGCCACGCTTTTGGTTTTGGTTGATGCTAAACTTGGCGCGGGCATAGTTGTCCATCTGGTAGTCGTAGCGGTCGAGGTGGTCGGGGGTTATGTTGAGCAGCACGGCCACTTGGGGGCGGAAATTTCGGATGTCTTCCAATTGGAAACTACTGACCTCCAGTACGTACACCACGTTTTCCTTGCCCCGGTTTTGCAGCACCAATTCGGCAAAACTGTTGCCCACGTTGCCGCCTATGTACACGTTCAGGCCAGCGGTTTTCAGCAAATGGTGGGTCAGCAGGGTAGTGGTGGTTTTGCCGTTCGAGCCGGTGATGGCCACGATCGTGCATTTGCCCGCGTGACGGTACCCGAACTCGATCTCACCGATGACCGGGATTCCTTTCGACCGGATCGCTTTCATCACGTCCGCTTTTTCCGGGATACCGGGGCTTTTGACTACTTCTGCGGCGTTCAGGATTTTTTCCAAGCTGTGCTGCCCGCTCTCGAACTCAATGCCTGCCGTTTCCAGCACCGACTGGTACTCGGGCTTGATCGGACTTTTGTCGGACACAAACACGGCATAGCCCAGCGCTTTGGCGAGGAGCGCCGCGCCTGTGCCGGATTCACCGGCACCGAGAATGGCTATGCGTTTTGTGCTGGACATTTTTGATTGGTTCGTTTAGCGCAATTTGAGGGTGATGACGGTCAGCACGGCCAGCAGAATCTGGACGATCCAGAAGCGCACCGATATGGTGACCTCGTGGTAGCCTTCTTTTTGGAAATGGTGGTGCAGGGGGGCCATTTTGAAAATCCGGCGGCCCTCGCCGTATTTCTTTTTGGTGTGCTTGAAATACCAGACTTGCAGCATCACCGACAGGGTTTCGACCAAAAATATGCCGCACAACACGGGGATCAGCAGCTCTTTGCGCAGCACGATGGCCAGCGCCGCAATGATTCCGCCGAGGGTCAGGCTGCCCGTGTCGCCCATGAAAACGCGGGCGGGGTAAGCGTTGTACCACAAAAAACCGATGCAGCCGCCCAGCAGGCAGGCCGCGAAAATCACCAATTCGCCCGTGTGCGGCAGGTAGAGAATGTTGAGGAAGTCGGCTGCCACGGAGTTGCCGCTCAGGTAGGCCATAGCGCCGAGGGCCATGACCACGATGGCCGAAACACCCGCCGCAAGGCCGTCGAGGCCGTCGGTCAGGTTGGCTCCGTTGCTGACGGCTGCGATCACGAAAATGGTCATGAACAGAAAAACGATCCATACGAGGTCGGCGGCGTTGTCGCCCAAAAACCAAAGCACCTGCGAGTAATCCAGTTCGTTGTTTTTGAAAAATGGCACATTGGTGATCGGGGCTTTGGCGTGTACGAGTTCTTTGTACGAGTTTTCACCAATTTTTTGGTAAACCACTTTTTTTACCTCGTAGCCGTGTTGAGCAGCCTGTTCCGGTTCCATGCGAACCACCACCTCGTCGCTGACCAACATGGTCACACCCACGATAAGGCCCAGGCCGACCTGGCCCAGAATCTTGAAAATTCCCTTGAGGCCTTTTTTGTCTTTTTTGAAAACCTTGATGTAGTCGTCCAAAAAACCGATAGCAGCCATCCAGATCGTAGCAAACAGCATGAGCAGGATGTACACATTGTCCAAACGAGCGAGCAAAAAGCACGGAACCAGGGTGGCAGCGATGATAATCACCCCGCCCATGGTGGGTGTGCCAGCCTTCAGGTTTTCGCCCTGCAAGCCGAGATCACGAACGGTCTCGCCGATTTGAAGCCGGCGAAGCCCATCAATAATGCGCTTGCCGATGATCAGAGAAATAATCAGGGACAAAATGACCGCCGCTCCAGCCCGAAACGAGATGAACTGGAACACGCCGGCACCCGGCACATTCCATGTATCTTCAAGCCATTTGAACAATTCGTACAACATGTATGATTGGTTCGATTTACTGAAAGTTGAAAAAATGCTGGGGGCGATTTTCCATCGCCCCACAGCGATTGTTCAAAATAATAGTCCCTCCACTATTATGTCTTTGTTTCTGGTTGTTGGAGGCGTGATCGTATTTCAGGCAAGTATTTGATCGCGGCAATCATAACTCCAGTGAAAATGTATAGCCAGATAAGTCGGCCTTGGTAGCGTGATACCACGGTAGAAAAAGTCGCGCATACGAAAGCATTGATTATCAAGCAGAGGAACAGAAGGTAGTAGGCTTTTTGCAAGGCGGAGGGGATGGCTGCTTGCCAACCCGATTTTGTCCACAGCAGCACCATGACGATCAGGCATGCGAAGAACAGGTACTGCTGCCGGGTATTCAGCCCCTCAACATCGAGCAACCAATTCCGGTGGTTTTGATGGGCGATTTTGTACGTGATCAGTTCGTTGGGGAAGTGCTTTTTCACGGAGTTGTTCGGGCCGCCGTCTCCGGGCACGGGACCGATTGTTTCGGCCCTGAAGTAGAAAAACTGTTTGACCGTGCTGTTCAACGCTTCGATGATGTACCGTTTCAAGAAACGGGGCGTGGTCATGATATCGCCGATGATAAACTGGTTTTCCTGTCTATGGACCTGCCAGCCGCCGCCCTGGCTCATCGGGCTGTTCGAATCCCAGAGGATATCGTCGGGAATCGCGTCTTTTTGGGGGCACAAATACAGATTGGTATCGGCGCATTTGACATCCAAATATTGCCGCACCAGCCCGATCTCGTGGAGCCTGCCCATGGTAAAAGCGTGGCTGTCGGGCATGATGTCCCATTTTTTGCCATAACTGATATTCAACGCAAACAGCCCAATCCAGCCCACAACGACTATTGCCCAAACCAGACCCACTTTTTTCCAGGTAAACCGCTGTTCCTTGCTGGCCCAAAATTGGTAACCAAGTAGGCAAGTGCCGAAAACCAATCCGCCGAGTAAGTGCGAGTTGTGCGTCATGGCGGCAAATAAGGCCAGCGTCGAAAGCAGCGCAGCCCGCCAACGGCCCGAGGGCACAACCAGCAAGGCGATCAGTATCCCGTAAAAAATCGGTGTGAGGAAATCCGGTGTGATGAAGGAAGCGTAAATGGACGCGGTCGTGCAGGAAATCAGGAACACGACGGCTGCCAACATGGTAGCTGGATTGAGGTGCGAAGCCGCAAAGGCCCGCAGCCATTCCCGTACCAGCACAGCGCTCAAAACACCTTGAACCAACATGACCCACAGGAGGCTTTCGGACATACTGATGTGTCGGCAAAACAGCCCGTAGGTGATTGGCCGGTCGCCGGGCAAGTAGTTTTCGAAGCCGGAATCAACGTAGGTGCCCGTATCAGGATAAACGAACGGGTAGCCGTTGTACCACCCCCAAAAGCAGAACAACGTGCCGCACAACAGCAAGCCGATCACAGTTTGTATGGATGGTATTTTAGTCATTGTTTCTATTAATTTTTTTGCAAATACTTCAGCAATAGTTTTTTATCGTCAAATGGGTGCTTCACGCCCTGCACGTCCTGGTATTTTTCATGGCCTTTTCCGGCTACAAGAATCACATCGTTTGGGCCAGCCAACTGACAAGCGGTCTTGATGGCCTGTTCGCGGTTTTCGATGGTCAGGGTTTTTTTCTGGTCGTCTGGATCAAGGCCAGCCTCCATGTCGATCAGGATGGCGGCGGGGTCTTCGGTACGGGGGTTGTCGCTAGTCAGAATCAGGTGGTCGCTGAGGCGGGCTGCTGCGCGAGCCATAACAGGCCGTTTGGTCTTGTCGCGGTCGCCGCCACATCCTACGACAGTGACGACCCTCGACTGGCGTTTTTTGAGTTTTCCAATGGTTTCGAGCACCTGCTGGAGTGCATCGGGGGTGTGGGCATAGTCCACGATACCGAGGCTGCCGGGGCGGGCAGGATTCAGCACAGCTTCAAACCGGCCTTCGGCACCTGGCAGATTGCTCAGGGCTGCGAGCGTTTCCGTTTTATCGGTACCGAGCAACCGAGCCGTGGCATACGCAGTGGTCAGGTTGTAGGCATTGAACTCGCCGATAAGCCGGGCATGAACTTGTTCGCCGTCAAGGTCGAGATGCAGGCCCTGCAAAGCGTTTTCGATAATTTTGGTTTTGAAGTCAGCGGGGGTTTTTAGTCCGTAGGTGTGGCATTTTGCCCGCGTATTTTGGAGCATAAAGCGCCCGTTTTTGTCGTCGGCATTGGTCAGGGCGAACGCTGATTCCGGCAGGCCGTCGAACAGAAGTTTTTTTGCGTCACGGTACTCGGCGAAGGTTTTGTGGTAGTCCAGGTGGTCGTGTGTAAGATTGGTAAACACGGCCCCGGCAAATGCCACGCCCGCAGTGCGCCGCTGGTGAATGGCGTGGCTGCTGGTTTCCATAAAAACCTGTTTGCAGCCCGCGTCAGCCATTTCGCGCAGCAGTTTTTGCAGGGAAACGGCATCGGGAGTGGTGTGTGTGCTGGGCAAAACCGTGTCGCCAATGCGGTTTTCAACCGTGCCGATGAGGCCGGTTTGGTGCCCCAGCGCTCTGTACAACTGGTGGAGTAGGGTAGTGGTGGTGGTTTTTCCATTGGTACCGGTGATACCGACTACGTGCATTCGGTGCGATGGGTGGCCATAAAAAGCCGATGCCATGCAACCAAGTGCCTCGGCGCTGTCGGCTACGAGTACGGTCACGGCAGCTGTCTTTTCGGGCAAGGATTCGGCCACGATTGCCACCGCGCCGTTTTCTATGGCCTTGCCGATGTACTGGTGCCCATCGTGCGATGCTCCCCGCACAGCCACAAAGCAGTCGCCTGGCTGCACCGAGCGGCTGTCGAACCGGATGGCCCGGATTTCGATCCCGGTATCACCTGTTATTTGGCGGATACCGGGCACGTTGTGGAGGAGATTGGTGAGCATTGTTTTGTTATTTCATCGTAAGGTCAGGAGTACTTTTGTTCGTCCATTGGTGCGGGTTCCGGGGGTTATGCTTTGGTTTACAACCTTGCCCACGCCTGTCACACGTACGCGACAACCGCGGTTTTCGAGCAGATAAACAGCATCTTTCAGGCCCATGCCGATGACGGAGGGCACAACCTTGTCCGACACGATACGGCGCAGCATCTGGAGGGAGTCGTTCGTCGCTTTCATCACGGCCCAGTCGGGTATATTTCGGTCGCCATACCAGTCGAGTTCGAGCCAGTCGAGGGCGGTTTTCAGGTCGTTGCCGTTTCCTGCGTCAATGGACGGCATTTGGGCCGTAGCCAGTGCAGGGCGGTCATTTTCATTCACGGGTGGGTGTAGTTCAGGTTTGAGGGCGAAGCACTTGTCGGCAATTTCGCGGAAAACAGGCGCTGCTGCCTCAGCGCCGTGGTAACCGCCGCGTTTCGGCTCGCTTATGACCACAATGCAGGAATAAATCGGGTTGTCGGCAGGGAAAAAACCGCAAAAACTGGCTTGGTGGCGAATGCCGTCGGGGGAGCGGAACTTGTGATAATTGACTTGAGCCGTGCCCGTTTTGCCGGCAATGGGGTACAGGTCGGTGTAGATATTGTGCGCCGTACCGGTTTTCACCACCTCGCGGAGTAATTCCTTCGCCTTGGCAATGGTTCGGCGGCTGGCGATGTTGCGCTTGACCACCATGGGGCGAAACTCCTTGACGGGTTCGCCGTAGCTCTCAATGCGCTCCACGAGGTAGGGCTTCATCATGCGCCCGTCGTTGGCCACGGCATTGTAAAATGCGAGCATTTGCAGCGGGGTGAGCAGTACCTCGTAGCCGATGCTCATCCAGGGCAGGGTGGTGCCCGACCACTCGGTTTTCGGGTCGTTTGGGCTTTTGATCAGCGGCAGTTCCTCGCCACCGACTTCGATTTCGGTGACGCGGTCGAGGCCGAAGCGGCGCAAGCGTTCCACGAATGCACTCGCCTTGCGGGTATCGCCGTAGTGTTGCTGCACGAGGGTGGCGGTACCCACGTTGGACGACTGCGCGAATACGTCGCGGATGCTCATCGAATCCTTTCCGTGGTCAATTGCATCGCGCAATTCCTCGTCATAAAACTTCACCTTGCCGCCGTAAACCGGTATTTTTTGATCAAAATCGTCCAAATAGCCGTCTTCCAGCATGGCCATGAACGAGGCGAGTTTAAACATGGAACCCGGTTCCACGCGCTCACCAACAGCGTAGTTGTATGTTTCCCACCAGCCCTCTTGGGCGTGGCCGATATTGGCAATAGCCCGAATAGCACCGGTTTTTACCTCCATGACAATGACGCATCCATGATCGGCATCGTGTGCCTTGCAGGCGTTGAGCAGAGCGTTTTCGGCTGCGTCCTGGATGTTGATATCGAGTGTGGTCACGAGGTCGTCGCCAGCCCTTGGCTCGATCTCGGCCAGGTCATTGACGGGGATGTACACATCTCCCTGAACTTTGAGCATCAATTGTTTGCCCTGCAACCCGCCCAATACTTTGTCGAAACTGCCCTCCAAGCCAACAGGCAGGGCACCCTCGCGCACATAGCCGATGGTTCGCTGGGCGAGCATCTTGTACGGGCGCTCGCGTTTGGAAGTTTGCTCCACGATCAGGCCGCCTTTGAAACGCCCGAGCCGGAAGATGGGAAAATTTTTCACCAATTGCATTTTGGTGAAATTGATGTTTCGGGCGATGGGTACATATCGGATACCGCGGGTGGCCGGATCGGCATCGCGGAGTTGTTGAAGCCAGTTTTTGTAGGCACCAGGCGTGTATTGCTGGTCAATATAGGTGGAAAGCAGCCACGCGAGACTGTCAATGTTTTCGGCAAAAACAGCATCGGTTAGCCCCTTCGTCTGCGGATCGAAATACACATCGAAAAATGGAAGGGAAGTAGCCAACAGGCTGCCGTCGGTGGCCAGTATGTTTCCCCGGTCGGCGTACACATCCACGAACTTCAAAAACAAACTGTCGGCCTTGGCCTCCCACTTGGGTGCCTGCACGACCGACAACTGGTACAGCCGCCCCGTGATGACCACGGCCACGAGCAGTACCGCCGCTGCCAGCAGATACAAGCGTACAAGGACTTCGTTTTTGATGTTCAGCATGACAAAATGGTACTATTTTGAAGGTTACTGGTTTGACGTGTTTTGTTACCAGCAACGCTCTTTCTCTATTTGATTTCGATGACTTTTGGGCCTTTATTGGATAGGTGGATACCTGCGGGCTGCAGATTGGCATCCATCTGGGATTGCATGGATTTGAACATGGTTTCGCTTTTTATGGAGGTGTACTGCCACTTGAGTTCTTTTATTTCTTTTTGCAAACGCTGTATCTCGCGCACGTTTTTCTCTGCGTAGTGAGCATTGGCGATGTACATCAAGGCCAAAAAACCGAGGAACAGCAGATAGGAAAAATTCCCGAACACCCACTCCGTAGAGTGGTGACTGATGTTCAATGCGTTGAGTAATCTGTTTGCCAAGTTTTTAGCGATGAGTGATGAACGGTGAGTTTTCAACCAGGAACCCTTAAATCTTTTCCCCTACGCGGAGCTTGGCGCTTCTGGCTCTTGGGTTTTCTTTGGTTTCGGCTTTGGAGGGTTCTATCGGTTTTTTGGTTATCAGGGTAAACGGACGTTCGATGTTCCCGTAAAAATCTTGCTTTGGTATACCTTCGGTGTTTCCGGTTTTCAGCCAGTTTTTCACGATTCGGTCTTCAATGGAGTGGTAGGCAATAACCACCAATCGCCCACCGGGGGCGAGCATTTCGGTAGCGTCTTGCAGGAAATCCTGCAGTGCGCCCACCTCGTCGTTTACTTCCATGCGCAAAGCCTGAAACACCTGCGAGAGGTAGCGCCAGCGCTCGCCCATGGCCAATTTTTCACAAAGGCTCACGAGATCGTTCGTTGTACGGAACGGGTGTTGTTCGCGGTACTGGACACAGGCCTGTGCCAATGTGCGGGCGTTTCGCACCTCTCCGTAGTTGCCGAGTACGCGCTGGAGTTCGTCTTGCGCGTACTGGTTCAGGATATCGGCGGCGCTGCGATCTTCAGCCGTGTTCATGCGCATGTCCAGGTCTGCCGCAAAACGATAACTAAATCCGCGAGCCGGCGTGTCCAACTGGTGGCTGCTCACGCCGAGGTCGGCCAAAATGGCATTCACGGTTCCGTTCCGAACGCCCGCTCCGCGCAATTGGCGTTTCAAAAACCGGAAGTTGGAGCGCAGGAAATGAAAACCGAGGCGGTCCGAGAACGGCGGTTTTTGGGCGTTGGCTTCTGCATCTGCATCCTGGTCAAAAGCGTACAGGCGACCGTTGTCGCCCAGCAGGTTCAATATTGGGGCTGCATGCCCGCCTCCGCCGAACGTTGCGTCCACATACACACCGCCGGGGCGAAGTGCCATCGCTTCAAGCGATTCGGACAAAAGTGCGGGCGCATGATACATACT
>JBEBHD010000095.1:0-17189 GCA_040080915.1 Saprospiraceae bacterium | reverse complement strand
CAGATTCACACAGATTTTTTAAACGGAAAGGGGAAATCTGTGTGAATCTGTGAAAATCTGTGGTGCATTTTTTTGCGTTTAGTGCCACCTCAAGCGGGTCCTAAACAGTTACTTCATACTGCGTTAAAATTTTCGCCGTAGGCACCCGGCTACGACTGCAAATTTTGTCTTGTCTGAAACAAAATTTGCTCGCTTTCGCCTCAGCACTGAAATTTAAACACGCTCTAAGCAAAAAGGATGCAAATATTGCTCTATCGGGACTTTTCTCTCAAGCCTCCAGACGATACGGGTTTCTAAACCAGAAAAGCCTGTCGCCCGAGAAAAATACCCGGTCTTTGGATAAAAGTTACCAAAGGTACACCCCTTTGGCGTTGAAAGAACCAATTCGCCTCAAGGCTTTTTTTTCATAAAAATGTTTGCACGAAAAAATTATCAACCAAGGGCTTGACACTAATGAACACCGTTCAGTATCTTTGCGGAGTTTATTTGTAAAAGGCATTTTAGAAACACAACTCAAGTATGGGGATCGTACAACGGAAGGAACGCGAGAAGGAAGAAATGCGGCTTCTGATCCTGGACGCTGCGCTTAAATTGTTCCGTGAACGCGGCTACGACGGGGTGAGTATTCGAAACATCGCCGAGGCCATCGAGTATAGCCCGGGCACGATCTATTTGTACTACAAAGACAAAAGCGAGATCTTTTTTGCCCTTCAATTTGAGGCAGCAGCGCTCAAGCGCGACCACATCCTGCCGGTGGCTTCGATCGAAGACCCCTGGGAACGACTGATCGAATTTGGCCGCCGGTACATTGACTTCGGGCTGAAACACCCGGAGATGTACGACCTGCTGTTTATCACCCGTTCTCCGATGGAATACATTGAAAATCAAGAATGTTGGCAAGTTGGCATGGCCACCCACTCATTCTTTGTGGAGACCGTTCAGGCCTGCATTGACAAACGTTTTTTCAAAAGCACCGATGCCGATACCATTGCCTACACGCTTTGGTGCCACGCACACGGATTGGTTTCGCTCTTCATCCGCGAACGCATGCGCATGTACCCGGAAGAAAAGCGACAGGAACTGGCCCAAAAGTCGTTTGCCATGATCGCCAAAATGGCGGAAAACCTGTAGGCTCGTTGGATTGCGGCCGAAAATTTTCTTCGCCCATCTGCGACCAACATAACCCCGGTTTGGTCAAACAGGCCTCAAGACAAACGAACTTGACCAATCACGTTGCCAGTATATTTCCACGCCTCATGGGCGTTTTTTTGTCAAAACAAATAAACACTGTTCAGTAAATAATATCTGTTCTTTAGCATGAAAGCAAACCTCTTTTTCTTCGTTTGGTGCGGGTTGATCGGCATCTATAGGCTTGATGCACAGCCAGTGAACCCGCCCGCCAACCAATCCACCGTCCTTGATGAGTACATCCGCGAAGGTATGGCCAACAACCTTGCTCTGCGGCAGCACACCCTCGACGCGCAACGCAGCCTTGAGGCCGTTCGGCAGGCCAAGAGCCTGTTCTTTCCGACGGTACAATTCAACGCCACCTACACCCGCGCCACGGGTGGCCGCCAGATCGAACTGCCCTTGGGCGACCTCCTCAACCCCGTGTACAGCACGCTGAACCAGCTGCTCCAAACCAACGCTTTCCCCACTTTGCAAAACCGGCGCGAACAGTTCCTGCCCGATGATTTCCACGAAACCTACCTGAAGGTGGCCTACCCATTGTTCAACTCTGACCTGAAGTACAACCGGCAGATTCAGGAACAGGTAGCCCTGAGCAAATCAGCCACCAAAGCCGCCTATGAGCACGAACTGCGCTACCGCATCACCGAAGCGTACCTGCGCTACCTGCAGGCCTTGGAGGCCGAAAAAATCTGGATCAACAGCCGCGATGTGCTCACCGAACTGCGTCATTTCAACGAATCGTTGGTGAGAAACAACATCGCCACCCGCGATGTGGTAGCTACCGCCGACTACGAACTGAGCAAGGCCGAGACCGAGATTTTTCAACTAAAAAGTCGCCAAAACACCGCACGGGCTTATTTCAACTTTTTGATAAACCGCGACTTGCAAGCGGATGTCGCCGCCGACACGGCCCTGCTGCGCCAAGGCATTCAAGCCTACGCCCCAGCCAACCTGCTGCAAAACGCCCTCACCAACCGGCAGGAACTGGCCGCCCTGAGTGCCGGCCAAGCCGCTGCCGAAACCGCCCTGCGCATGAACGAAGCCAACCGCGTCTTGCCCGATTTGTACATCGGTGGGCAGGTCGGTTTTCAAGGTTTCGGCTACAAGTTCAACAGCGACCAAACCTACGCACTGGCGCAGATAGGCCTCTCCTACGACCTGTTCGGCGGCGGCATGAAAAACAGCAAGTCCCAGCAGGCCCGTATCGAAACAGAGAAAATACGCACCCAGCAAAGCGAAGTGAAACAACAGATCGCTTTACAGGTGACTCAAGCCTGGAACGAACTGGAAAGTGCCCAAAACGCCTGGGGCACGGCTCGGCAGGGGCTTACCGCCGCCGAAGAAATCTTTCGAATAGTGAACAACAAATACCGCGCAAGCCAAGCCCTGCTGATTGAGTTTCTGGATGCCCAAAACCGTGTGACGGCGGCCCGGCTGCAAATGGTGCTGGCGTGGGCGGAGGTGTTGGTGAAGGAGGCGGAAATGCGGAAGGCGGCGGGGCTTTAATCTACCGGTGAATCTCAAAAAAGCGATCGAACCCTTTACGAATCAACCCTTGTTTGAGTTGCATGTCGCCAGTCCAAAGATCACCGTTGACCTCCAAGGAAAGGGCGACGTATACCATGCCCTTCAAGTCAATATCGAATGTAAGGTCGTATGCCGCTTGACGATTTCCGAGTGATATTTTGGAGGGGTTGATAAATTCAATTTGACCACTAATTTGCCTGTACAATTCAATCAATTCTACTGAGTCATGGACGGAATATTTCAAGATTTTAGGATAGTGCTTAAAAATTTCAACTCCGATAAAGTTGGGCGCAGTAAAATCGTAAGTACCCGAGAGAAGCACTTCCCGGGTTTTCGAGGGCTTCAAAAGTGCCGAAAAACCTTGTTGGTGTCAAGTACGACTTTTTGCGCATAGTTTACCGGGCGACTCCTTTCAACATATCTTCGGAATTGTTTTCCCACCATTGGCGCTCAATGTCGTCCGTCCACGACTTGGTCTCCAAATCAGAAAGCGGTTTTGCTTTCGAATGAGCACTTCCTCCCCCTGACGCTGAATGCTTAATTCGCCCATGTCGTAAAATTTTTCACAAAAAAAATTAGTCGCAAGCAATCATGAAAAAAATGCCGCTCCGTTCCCTGACCCCCGCCCTGATCGTGGCCTTGGCCATTGGCGGCCTGACCTACTTACTCGGCGGCTGCGGCCAATCCGCCGCCGAACCGGCCAAGGCCGCCCAAACCGCCCCCACCGACGAGCGCATCCCCGTGCGCACAGCCACCGTGCAAACCAAGTCGTTCGACCTGCCCGTACACGCCAGCGGCATGCTGACGAGCGCTGCCGAACAGCGCCTCGCCTTCAAGGTCGGCGGCGTGATCCGTAAAATATTCGTCGAAGAAGGCGATGTGGTGCGCCCCGGCCAACTGCTCGCTGCGCTCGACAAAACCGAAATTGATGCCTCGGTGAGCCAGGCCGAACAGGCATTACTCAAGGCCGAGCGCGACCTCGCCCGCGTCGAAGGACTGTTCCGCGACAGCAGCGCCACACTCGAACTCAAGGAAAATGCGGGCACCGGCCGCGATGTGGCCAAGGAAACCCTACGCATAGCCCGTTTTAACCAGCAATACGCCGAAATCCGCGCCACCAAGGGCGGCAGGGTCATCAAAAAACTGATGAACGAGGGCGAGATCGTCGGCCCCGGCATACCCGTACTCGTATTGTTCGATACTGGAAACGACGACTGGGTGGTACGGGTCAGTGTCAGCGACCGCGACTGGGCACGCCTCGCGCTCGGCATGCGGGCCGATGTGCGCATGGATGCGCATCCGGGCACGCCATTCGCCGGTCGGGTGACCGATCTGGCCCCAGCTGCCGACCCCGCCAACGGCCTCTACCCTGTCGAGATCAAAGTGCAACCGCAAGGCAAACGCTTCGCACCCGGTCTTTTTGCCCAAGTGGACATCGCGCCGCAACAGGCCCGCTCATACCCTACTATTCCGGTGGAAGCCATCGTGGAGGGTGACGGCCGCGAGGCGTTCGTTTTCGCCCTCGAAGCCGACGGCGAGCACGTACGCAAGGTGCCAGTACAGATCGCTTTCCTCGAAGGCAACCTCGCCGTGCTTGCCCAGGGGCCGGGGGCCGGAACGGAAGTCATCACAGCCGGAGCACCGTATTTGACGGAGAAAAAGCGGGTGAAGCAATAAATGGCTGGAAGGTTTCTGGGAGGTATTAAATCCATAGACCAACCGGAACCCCTCAAACCTTCTAACCCAAGAACCTTTTTGAATTCAATTAAAATTTTTCAATCATGAAAATCGCTGAATTTTCCGTAAAAAATAGCCAGTTTACTTTCATCATTTTCCTCGCCGTCATGGCCTTGGGGATTGGTTCGCTCTTGAACATGCCCCGGGCCGAAGACCCCAAGTTTGAGGCACCTGGTTTCACGGTTATCATGGTGTACCCCGGCGCTGGCCCGGCCGAGATCGAAGACAAGATCACCGACAAGGTGGAGGCCAAATTGGGCGCATTGGAAAACATTGACCGCATGCGCTCCGTATCGGCCAACGGCCTGATGGTACTCACCCAAGAGTTCAAGCATGGCCAAGACCCAGACAAAAAATACGACGAGGTGCTTCGGGAGGTGAACGCCCTGCGCCCTGAACTGCCGCAGGACCTGTACCGGGTGGAAATTGATCGGTTTTCGGCATCGGACGTACTTGTGCTGCAAACAGCGCTTGTGTCCGAAAACGCTTCGTGGCAGCAAATGCGCGAACAAGCTGAACGCCTTGAGGATATGCTGGAGAAAATCCCCGGCTTGAAAGGGGCTGATCTGTTCGGTTTCCCAAAACGGGAGGTGCGCATTGCGCTCAACCTGCCCCGTATGGCCGCCGAGGGCATCCCCGTTAGCCGAGTTCTGGGTGCTTTGCAGAGTGAAAATGTGTCCATCCCCGGCGGGGCTGTGCATGTGGGCGAGCGACAGTTTTTTGTGCAGACGAGCGGCGATTTCGAGTCCATAGAGGATGTGCGCAACACCATCGTTTTTGCCAACGGCGGCAAGATTGTATACCTCAAAGACCTCGCCGAGGTCGAGTTTGCCTACGAGGAACCCCGACACATCGTCCGCTTCAACGGGGTACGCAGCGTGTTTGTGACCGCGCGCATGAAAAACGGCCAAAACATCGCCGTAGTAGGCCAGCAGGTGAACACCGCACTGGAAACCTTTCGCGCCGACCTGCCCGCCAACATGGATTTTCAAAAAGTGCTTGATCAGGAGGATTCCGTCAGCAAGCGCCTTGGCCGTTTTTCAAAGGATTTTGCCATTGCCATCCTGCTCGTGCTGCTCACCCTGCTGCCCCTCGGCACGCGGGCTTCGTTGGTGGTGATGATTTCCATCCCGCTCTCAATCGCCATCGGCCTTTTTGCCCTCGACAAGTTGGGCTACTCACTCAACCAGCTGAGCATCGTGGGCCTCATCATTGCCCTTGGCATTCTGGTGGATGATTCGATCGTGGTGGTAGAAAATATCGAACGATGGCTCCGCGAGGGGCACAACCGGCGCGACGCGGCCATCCTTGCCACCAAGCAGATCGGCCTCGCGGTACTGGGCTGCACGGCCACACTCATCCTTGCCTTTTTGCCGCTGGTTTTTTTGCCGGAAGCCGCTGGCGATTTTATCCGCAGCATGCCCATGGCCGTGGTGACCACCGTGCTGGCATCACTGTTCGTGTCGCTCACCATCGTGCCGTTTCTCGGCAGCCGTTTGTTGGCCGAACACCACGACCCACGCGGCAACCTGTTCATGCGCGGGCTGAAATGGGCTATTTCCAAAACCTACTCCCGCCTGTTGGTGCTCGGCCTGCGCTACCCGCGTTGGACCATGGCCGCCTCGGCAGCGATTTTTTTTGGCGTGCTCGCCATCGCCGGGCGGGCGGGATTCGCGGTGTTTCCCGCCAGCGAGCGCCCCATGTTTTACATTGACGTGGAAACCGCTCCCGGCACCAATATTGAGCACACCAACCGGGTGATGCAAACCGTGGACTCCGTGCTGGCCACCTACATGCCCGATGAGGTGCGAAACGCCGCCTTGGCCCGGCAAACAAACATAGCGAGCACAAAAGGCCAAAAATTGGAGATCAACCAATCCAGATACCCCGGTCACGGCGCTCCCGCACAAGTCGTGTCGTTCGCGACCAATGTCGGGCGCGGCAACCCGCGCATGTACTACAACGTGATCCCGCGCAACGAAAGCCCCGACTACGGACAGATTATCGTGCAACTGCAAGACCGCACTCCGCCGCCCGTGAAGGTGGCATTGATTGACGAATTGCGGGAAAAATTCAAAAACCTGCCCGGTGCTGTCATCACCGTGAAAAATTTCGAACAGGGGCCGCCCGTAGAGGCACCGGTGGCCATTCGCCTGTTCGGCGAAAACCTCGACACCCTGCGCAGCGTCGCCAGCCAGGTGGAAACCATGATCGCGGGCATCGAAGGCGCGATTTATGTGGACAACCCCATCGCTTCCGTCAAGACCGACTTGCAGGTAAACATTAACCGCGACAAGGCGACTTCGATGGGCATTCCCGTCACAGAAATAGACCGAACCGTGCGCCTCGCCGTGGCTGGCCTCAACATGGGCATTTTTTCCACAGCCGACGGCAACGAGTACGGCCTGTCCGTCACGCTGCCCAAAGAGGGCGTATTTGCCGACTTGGAGGTGTTCAAATACATTTACGTAAACAGCCTGACGGGCGCATCCGTGCCTTTGAGCCACGTGGCCACGCTTGAGTTCAAACGCGCGCCCAACGTGATCACCCACTACGACCGCGACCGATACACACTTATCACAGCTTTTGTAAAAAGTGGCCATTTTGCCCGGGACATCAACACGAAAATCCAGGAAAATCTCGAAAAAATGGATTTCCCCAAGGGCGTGCGCTACGTCATCGCCGGCGAGGTGGAAACCAGCCAGCGTTCGTTCGGGGGCATGGGCACCATCATCATGATCACCATTTTCGGCCTGCTGGCCGTGCTGATCTTAGAATTCAAGACCTTCCGCAGCACGATCATCGTACTGTCAGTGATCCCGCTCGGTATCACCGGCGCGGTGTTGGCGCTGTTGATCACGGGTTATCCGTTTTCGTTCACGGTGGTGGTGGGCCTCATCGCGCTCATGGGAATCGAGGTGAAAAACTCGATTTTATTAGTGGATTTCACCAACCAGTTGCGCTTGGATGGGCGGCCCATTGACGAGGCGATACAAGAGGCGGGCGAGGTGCGTTTTGTGCCGATTCTGCTCACGTCGCTCACGGCCATTGGTGGCTTGATGCCGTTGGCTATTGAGGAAAATCCGCTGTACTCGCCGTTGGCGTATGTGCTGATCGGGGGGCTGATTTCGTCCACGCTGCTGTCACGGATTGTGACACCGGTATTGTACAAGCTGTTGGCACCGAGAGTGGGTCATTAATGATGAATGATGAATGATGAATGATGAATGATGAATGGCAACATCTGTTTCTGATGTTGAGAATGCGGGATGCATTTTTTGACCTGTAGGCCGCTAAAACGGTATCGCTGTACTTTTTTGCCGTAATCTTGCGCCACAATTCCTCCCCCAAAATTCATCATTCATCATTCATCATTCATCATTCATCATTCATCATTCATCATTCATCATTCATCATTCATCATTCATCATTCATCAACATGGCCAGATTTCGCCCAGGAGTTTTGCACGGTGCCGAAGTGACCGAACTTTTCAACCACGCCATCGAAAACCAGTATGCACTTCCCGCCGTCAACGTGATCGGCACCGATTCTGTGAACGCCGTCATGGAAACTGCCGCAGCAGTCAACAGCCCGGTCATCATCCAGTTTTCCAACGGCGGCGCGGCGTTTTTTGCAGGCAAAGGCCTGAGCAACGAAGGCCAACGCGCTGCTATCCTCGGCGGCATTTCCGGTGCCCAACACATCCATACTCTGGCCGAAGCATACGGCGTGCCCGTAGTGCTGCATACCGACCACTGCGCCCTCAATATCATTGACTGGGTGAAAGGTTTGTTAGACGAAGGTGAGCGTTTTTTTGAAAAAAACGGCTACCCGCTGTACAGCAGCCACATGCTCGACTTGTCGGAAGAGCCGCTGCACGAAAATATCGAAATTTGCCGCGATTACCTCGCCCGAATGGCCCCGCTCGGCATGACCCTCGAGATCGAACTCGGCGTGACCGGCGGTGAGGAGGATGGCGTGGACAACTCCGACGTGGACTCTGCCCGCCTGTACACCCAGCCCGCCGAAGTGGCCTATGCCTACGAAACGTTGCGCCAGGTCAGCCCGCGCTTCACTGTGGCCGCTGCCTTTGGCAATGTACACGGCGTGTACAAACCCGGCAACGTGAAACTCCAGCCTGTTATCCTGAAAAACTCCCAGGATCACATCCGCGCCAAATACGGCCTGAGCGAAGCCCGACCCGTTCACTTCGTTTTCCACGGCGGCTCCGGCTCCAGCCAGGAGGAAATCCGCGAAGCCATTTCCTACGGTGCCATCAAGATGAACATTGACACCGACATGCAATGGGCGTTCTGGGACGGTATCCGCGCCTACTACGAAAATAAAAAAGGCTACCTGCAAAGCCAAATCGGTAACCCCGACGGCGACGACAAGCCAAACAAAAAATACTACGACCCCCGCGTGTGGCTGCGAGAAGGCGAAAAAACGTTTGTAGCACGCCTGAAACAGGCCTTCGACGACCTGAACTGTATCGGGAGGAATGGTTAGAGGGTTTGGGGGTTAGGGGGGGCTGGTTGTGCATTCGGCTTGCCAACCCGCAGGGGGCTGTCCACGCCGCGAGCGTGCCTGCCTCGTGATGCGGACACACCCCTGCGGGTTGACAAGCCGAATGCACAACCAAAAACCCCTAACCCTTTAACCCCTAACCCGCTAACCAGAAACCCGCACATGTTTGACACCACAAAAAAAATCGGCATCCTCGGCGGCGGCCAACTTGGAAAAATGCTTTGCCTGGCCGCCTCTCCCTGGGACCTCAAAATTAGCGTGCTTGACTCCTCACCCGACTGCCCGGCGGGGCCGGTGTGCGCTGAATTTGCCGCAGGCAATTTCAACAATTACGCCGATGTACTCGCCTTCGGCCAAGACAAGGACTTACTAACCATCGAGATTGAGCATGTGAACACCCATGCACTCTACGAATTGGAAGCCCAGGGCAAGACCGTACACCCGGCACCGCGAGCGCTCGAAATCATTCAGGACAAGGGCCGACAAAAACAGTTTTACCTGGATAACGACATCCCAACCGCCAGTTTCCGCCTGTTCGCCGATGAGCAGGCACTCAAGCAGGCCGTGCTTACCGGTGATTTGGCTTTGCCAGTGGTACAAAAAACGCGCTCCGCAGGTTACGACGGACGCGGTGTAGCCATCCTGCGCACGGCGGCGGATGTGGAAACCAAACTCCTGCCCGGCCCTTGCCTCGTCGAAGATTTGGTGCCCGTACGTACGGAAATCGCCGTGATTGCCGCCAGGAATGCCAACGACGAGGTGGCCGTGTTCCCCCCCGTTGAAATGGATTTTCACCCGGAGGCAAATTTGGTGGAAATGCTCGTGTGCCCCGCCGGTATTTCCCCACTACAAGCCGCAGAGGCGGAAGCACTGGCCGAGCGTGTCGTCCGGGCGTTCGATGTGTGTGGCCTGCTGGCTGTGGAAATGTTTTTAACACAGGAGGGCGAACTGCTCGTAAATGAAGTGGCACCTCGCCCACACAACAGTGGCCACCACACCATTGACAGCGCCGAAACGAGCCAATACCAGCAGCACTTGCGGGCTATCTGCAACCTGCCGCTTGGCAGTACAGAACAACGAACGCCCGCCGTGATGGTCAACCTGCTGGGCGAACCGGGACACAAAGGAACCGTGCATTATGAGGGTGTAGAAGAATGCCTGGCTGTGGGTGGTGTACACATCCACCTGTACGGCAAATCAACAACCGCACCGTACCGAAAAATGGGGCACGCCACGACCACCGCTCCGACGGTAGAGGAGGCAATTGCCAAGGCAAAATGGGTACGGGAACGGCTGCGCGTGGTCAGTTCGGCACAAAATCCAGCGACACCGAGTTGATGCAGTATCGCAACCCGGTAGGCCTCGGGCCGTCGTCGAAAACGTGGCCGAGGTGGCCATCGCAACGAGCACACGTAACCTCGGTGCGCACCATGCCATGGGAGGAATCCCGGTGTTCGGCCACAAGCCCCGGCCCAACCGGCTTCCAAAACGACGGCCAGCCGGTACCTGACTCAAACTTGGCTTCCGAGCCAAACAGCGGCAAGTGGCAGCCCCGGCAAACAAAAATGCCTTTCCCCTTTTCTTTCAGCAAGTCGCCGGTGAAAGCGCGTTCTGTCCCCTTTTTGCGCAGGACATAATACTCCAGTTCGCCCAGTTCGTTTTGCCAAGCCGCGTCAGACTTGGACAGCCGGACGAGTCGGCTTTGCGCATCGAATACCGGGGGCGCAATGGTGTCGGCAGGTGTCAGTGCCGGATTTACTGCGGAGCTGGCGGCAGAAACTCCGGGTTCGCTTTTTTGAGAAAAATTGCACGCCAAAAAGGCAACGAAAATCAGCATGAACTTCATAGACTGGACAAATATGGTGAGTTTGATATGTGGCTGGTAAAAACACAAGAATCGCCCTTAAGTTGATTTTTTTCTCTCACCCTCTCACCCTCTCACCCGCTCACCCGCTCACCCGCTCACCCGCTAACAAAGCCCATCCCCCCACAAAGCACAGCCCGCCAATCGGCGTGACCGGCCCAGCCCAGCCGACGGCGAAGGGCAGCAAATCCCGGCACGCGAGCAAATACAGTGACCCGGAAAAGCAAACAATGCCAGCCACAAACAGCCACCCGCTCCAACGGAGGAGCCTGCCAGCGCCGCGTTTCTCCCATAGCAGGGCCACGCCGAGCAACGCCAGCGTGTGGATAAATTGGTACTGCACGCCTTTTTCAAAAATGCCGATTTGATACGGATCGAGGTGCGGTTTGAGGCCGTGTGCACCGAAAGCACCAATGGTTACGGCCAGTGTACCCGAAATGGCCGCCAAGCGAAGAAAAGTAGTGTTGTTCATGGTAATGGTAGATTTTGTCCCGCAAAAATCGTCAAGGGATAGCCATTCCTTACATTGCGGCACTAAATCTTTCTTCGTGTACGATTTCTTCCAGCGATTCGGTTGGCGTGTACTCGCGCCCTTGGCCTTTTTGTTTTTGGGCCTGTCCACTTGGTTTTTTTTCTGGCACGGCTACTCGGTGTACCATGCTTTGCCTGCCCAATCAGCGCTTGTGGTATCGTTTTCCGACGGAGCCGGATCACCGTCGGCTATTTTCAACAACCTCGGCCATGTAGCTAAACTGAGCCTGGCGCAAAACCTGTTGGCTGATTTGGAGCCATTCCTGTCACAAACGGGGGTAGCAGAAAAAACGCGTGGTCGCCAGCTCGTCGTGGCATTCAGCCTCGCCCCGAACGACAGCCTGCGCGGGCTTTTTGCCGTGGACATTGGCCGTGGCACTGATGTGGCCGATTTGCTCCGGCGGAAAAACCTGCGCTCCACCACGGTCAATTTCAAAGGCCATACGATCTATTCGGTGCCAATACCGAACGGGGATCGGGTTGCTGTGGCAGGGTTGCGTAACCTGCTCGTTTGGTCGAAACACGGGTACCTCGTGGAGGATGCGCTTCAAAACGCCCGGCTCCGCGATACTTGGTGGGAGAGGCAAGCCGACCAGGCCGAGGGCATGTTGCGTGTCGTGCTCCGCCCCGAAATGCTGGCCGAGCGGCTGCAAACGCAGTTGGCCACCGGCTGGGGGCATTTGCCCGCATGGCTCGCTGCTCACATGGAAGCCGTTGCCTTTGGGTTTGACGGAAAAAAATGGAGGACTGCGGTACAAACCAGATCGGAGCAGCCCCAACACCACTTGGGTGAAATGCCCGTTCGGCACATGGCCGCCATGCTACCCGACAACACGGCTATTTGGGCCTGGGCCGCCACTGACCAGTCGGGTGCTCTGGCCGAATTTGCCGGCACCAAAACGGAAAGCGGCGATTTCCATCAATTCCTTTTGCCGTGGGTCGGCAAAGAAGCGGCCTGGGTGCTCGTGGAGCCGCACTCGTCGGGTATGCGCGACGACCAGTTCTGGGTGTGCGCCGTTCGGGACGAACCGCTCGCCCAAAAACGGCTCGACGAGTACGGTCGGCGCACGGGCCTTCTGCGCCGCTACGACTACCAGACGTTTGAGATTCGTCAATTTCTAAGCCGCTCCCTGCTGGAGCCGTTTCTCCGCCCTGGCGGTCAGGATTTTGAAAATCCGGTTTGCGTGCTGCTGGACGGTTACGCCGTGTTTGCAGCCAGTACATCCGCCCTCGAACTCTGGATTGACCGCTACGTGGTGAGCCAGACCCTCGCCGCCAAGCCGGAGTTTTTGCTGCTGCACCAAAAAATGCCCAAGATCGGCAGCCGCTTTTTTTTCGCCAATACCGCCTACCTCGCCGGTTTGGTCAAACAACTGTTCGGCCCCGAATTTTTGGAAAAAATAGCGCCGGATATCGCGCTGGCGCAAAACACCGGACTTTTGGGCCTCAATTTGGGCCAAGCGAGGGCTGGCCTGTGGTCGGGTATTTTGGCCAGCCAACCCGGAACACCTGCCCGAACGCCTGCCCAAATTCTATGGAAAATGCCGCTTGGAGGCAAGGCTATTTCCCGTCCGCACGTGGTGGAGTCCTTGGTGCCCGGCGAAGAGGCGGTGATTCTGGTGCAGGACGATCAGTTCGTGTTGCACTGTTTTTCCCTGGGCGGCAGTTTGCGCTGGCAAAAAAAAATGAGCACGCTGATCTTGTCCGCCGTGTACGGTGTAAACCTGCTCGGCAATGGGAGTGTGTGCTACCTGTTCAACACCGCCGAAGCACTTTGGCTGCTGGACGACGAGGGCCGCGAGGTAGCCGGGTACCCCCTTCGGCTCCAGTCGCCGGCTACCAACGGCGTTGCCCCGGTTTGCTTTGACGGTAAGCACGAGTACGGCCTGTTTGTGGCTTGCGCCAACGGCAACCTGTACGGTTTCGACGTACATGGCCGACCCTTGGCTGGCTGGAATCCCATGCCGGGCATCGGCGACGTACAGCACCCGCTCGTTCATTTCAAAAGCGAAACCAATGATTTTATCGCCGTGCAAAACCGCGCCGGGCAGGTTTCGGTGTTCAACCGCACCGGTGTACCGCAGATGGCCGCCCGCGATTTCGAGGGGACTTTTACCAATGCTCCACCGCTGTTCGATGCTTCCGAAGGGGAGGATGCGTTGCGCCTCGTATGCATCAGCGATGCCGGGCAGCTGCACGCCTGTCGGCTCAATGGGCCAGTAGAAACCCGGGACATTGGCACCCCAAAAAACAAAAACGACTGGGTCTCGGATGGCCCAACGGGGCGTTTGGGCAGCAGCATTACTGTGCTGAGCGGCAGTGCTCTGATCGGGATTGAGAGCGGTTCGTTTGAAAAAAAATACGAGCGCCTGCTTCCGTCGTCCCCCGATAACCTGTTCCCGACCGGACAGCCGGGCCTGTTCGGTGTACTCGACCGGGAAAAACGGCAGGTTTATTTGTACGATGGCAAAGGCGAGGGAGCGCCTGGCTTTCCGTTGGGCGGAACAACGTCGTTCGTTTTGCACCGCCAAAGCGCTGAATCAACGGTGTTTACTCTGGTTGTTGGGAATGGTGGTGATTTGTACTCCTACAAAATTGATCTAAGCCTTCGATAAATCAGCCACCACGTCAGCATAGTCAAAAGCCTCGACATTGCGCCAAAAGTCAAGCGTCTCGTTCAACTGGGCAACATTGGAACAGCCGAGCACGAGGCCGTCAAGTTGGGCATTCTGGCCGGCATAGATCAGACCGACGTGGTTCATCGTCCGCACGGGCGGCCGAACATGAGCCGTGTTCCAGCGCGGTTGGCTGGTGCGGATTTTTTCCAGCACGGCGGCAGCATTGTCGGGGTCGCCACCACGAGCGAAAAACGTGCTGACGGCCGGGTAGGCCCCTTCGAGTTTCAGGCCGCCTGCGTTGATGCCGTAAGCAAAACGCCGATGACCCGGCTCGGAAAAAACGGCGTAGCGGAGCAGGTGGGAAATCAGCACGTTGTGTTTCAGTTGAATGTCGAACTCCAAGTCAAGGCCCTGGGTTGCTTCCCGGTACGCTTCGGGGTGGTTCACACCGGAAATGCCCGGCCGCAGGCCCAGTTCGGAACGCACGTTTGCGAATGCCTCCATCGTGCCACGAATGGCCGAAGGATCGTCGCGGTTGTCCCAGTGCAGCATCAGGACACGGAGGTTTTCCCCGAACAGCCGGGCGTACTCGGCGGCCATCATTAGCACGAACGAGGGTGCGAGGTTGGTATCGGGCGTGCGCATGTTGTCGGTGGTGCCGATTTTCATCGTGATGTCGAGGTCGCGCAGACCATGCGCCCGGACGTACTCGAGCAGGATGCGCTCGGCAGCGCGGAAGTCTTCCGGATTTTTGTTGATCGGATAATTGGTGGCTGCGTCCACCGAGCGGTGGCCGGCGGCGAGCCAGGCATCCAACAGACGGAACGCCTCGTCCGGGGATACTGTCCAGCCCCACTGGGCAGTGCCGAGTTGCAGTTTTTTTTGCTTCATCGCGGTTTTCTTTTTTTCAAAACAGCCAAGGCGCTCAAGTACTGGCGGGCGAGGCGCTGGATGTTGACTTTGCTGCTGGAGGTGTCGTCGGTCCAGCGCACGGGCAGTTCGCAGATACTCAAGCCTTTCCATTCGGCCACGGCGAGCAGTTCGGTACTAAAAAACCAGCCGTTGCTTTCGGCACCACCCTCCATGAGCGGTTTTACATACTGGCGTTTCAGCCATTTGAACCCGCACATGCCGTCGGAAAAGCGCGTGCCGAGGTAGGTTTTTACAATGAAATTGAACACCCGCGACGTGATTTCCCGCTTGAGCGTTCGCCCGATCACCACCGATTTTCGGTGGAGCCGCGTGCCGTACACGAGGTCGAAATCTTCCGTGGCCAGCGCATTATAGGCTTGGATAAAATGCTGCAAATCAGTGGCCATGTCGAGGTCCATGTAGCCCACAATGTCGGCATTGCTTTGTGACCACGAGGTTTTCAGGGCCAGCCCGACACCGCGTTCGGGTACGCGCACGAGGCGTACTTCGGGCAGTTCGTCGGCAAGGGCAGCGGCGAGGTGAGCGGTGTTGTCGGTGCTGCCGTTGTCGGCCACCACGATGCTCCACTGCTCCCGCTGCGGGAAATGCTCGCACAGAAATGCGTGCAGCGTGCGTACTTGCCGCACTAATGTTTCCTCTTCGTTGAGGACAGGTATGGTCACTTCGAATGTGGACATGTTGCTGGCTGTTGGTTGTTGGTTGTTGGCTTCCGAATGAGAGTGTACCGCTTCAGTTTGGTATCGCGCTCAGCAACCGCTACCCCAAAAGGCAGCAATTAGTCGGTTTGGCTCCCTTCCGCTCAAGAATGCCAACGGCCAGCAGCCAACGGCCAACAGTGCAAAGGTACTGCTGTTAAAGGCGTACTTTTGCCCGAAAAAAACGAACGTGACTCGAAACGAACGACTCGACCTGCTGGCCGAATTAGGCGAATACCTGCTGGCTGAACCGGATGCCGATTTGCAGGCGGTCATCGCCAAATCCTACTGGGAAAATCGGTGGTTTACCGAGGACAACGTCCGCAGCGCCCTGCAGGCCATTGCCCGCACGTTTTTGGATCGGGAAAAACTCTACGACTGGACCGCCCGCTACGACCTGCCCGACACCCTTCATCCCGAAAAAACCGTGGCCCTCGTGCTGGCAGGCAACATTCCGCTGGTGGGTTTTCACGATTGGCTGTGCGTGTTTGTGGCCGGGCAACGAGCCAAGATTAAACTATCGGAAAAGGACAAGCTGCTGCTGCCGTTTTTGGTAAAAAAAATGGGCGACCGCGCATTTGAGTCGTGGGAGTACACCGAGTTTGTGAGCGAGGGCGACAGGCTGACTGGTTTCGACGCGGTCATCGCCACGGGCAGCAACAACACGGCCCGCTACTTCGAGCAGTATTTTGGCAAATACCCGCACATCATCCGCCGAAACCGCAATGCCGTGGCCGTGCTCACGGGCTATGAATCGGCAGCCGACCTGCACGCGCTTGGTCGCGATATTTTCACCTACTTCGGCTTGGGCTGCCGCAACGTGTCCAAAATTTATGTCCCACACGGTTATCAGTTCGATACCCTGCTGGAGGCCCTGCACGAGTACCGCGAGGTCATCCACCACGACAAGTACAAAAACAACTTCGACTACAATTTCACGCTGTACATCCTCAACAACCAGCCACACCGAAACAACGGATGCCTTCTGCTGCGCGAGGATGCCGCGCTGCAAGCCCGCATCGCATCGGTCCACTACGAGTACTACGACGATTTGCAGGACATTGACCGGCTGTTGGCTCCAAAAAAGGACGAAATCCAGTGCGTGGTGAGCAGGGTGCGCCTGCGCGATTTCGAGGCGCTGCCATTCGGCAAAAGCCAGGAGCCGGAGCTGGGCGACTACGCCGATGGGGTGGACGTACTGGCGTTTTTGAAGGAACTGGGGTGAGGATGTGGTTTTTCACCACAGATTCGTACAGATTCGCACAGATTTATCCCTGAAAAATCTGTGCGAATCTGTGGTGAAAAATGGATCGTCCCAGACGCATGCTATGTGATTTACCTCCCGTTTTTGAGAAAAAAGTGATGACAGTGGTTAATGTCCCGGAATCGGTTGGGAAAGCTTCGCGTGCTGCGACAATACCCTCCGAATCACTGCCCCGCCGAGGCATCCATTCACTCAAACCACTGCCAGTTCTGCAAGTCTCCGAGACGATTTGTCAGAGGAAGACTTCTCTTTGAGTTCGATCTCGTTTTTCAACCTGGCAAATTGTTCAGAAACAACCTTC
>JBEBHD010000325.1:0-4614 GCA_040080915.1 Saprospiraceae bacterium | reverse complement strand
GCGTTATACGGAGGCCGACGGCCTGTCCAACCAGAACGTCCTCGGAATCGAGCAGGACAGCCGGGGCCGACTTTGGCTCCACACGCTGGACGGCGTTTCGGTGTTCCGAAATCCTCGACACGATGCCCGTACTGCGCCGGATTTTAAAAACTACGACCGCGACGACGGGCTGCTCAGCCGCCCGTTCGTGGAAAGTTCTTGCCTGAAAACCCGCTCAGGCCTGCTCCTCTTCGGCGGACGGGAAGGCTTCGACGTGTTTAACCCCGACAGTATTCGCGACGACAAGTTCCAGCCGCCGGTGTTCATTACTTCGTTCAAAAAATTCGACACAGCGCACCCGGAGGCCGGAGCTGTGGCAGTTCCGGGTGTTTCAGTACTTGATGAGGTGTTGCTGTCGCACAAAAACAACATTTTCTCCATTGAATTTGCCGCGCTGGATTTCCGGGAACCGGCCAACAACCGCTATGCCTACCGTCTCGTCGGTTTCAACGATTCCTGGGTACAAATTGGAGCGCAGCGCGAGGTCACATTCACCAACCTTGACGCCGGTACGTACACGTTCGAGGTGCGCGGCACCAACAGCGACGGTATTTGGAACGAGGTGCCCGCTTTGCTGAAAATTACCGTCCGACCGCCGTGGTGGAAATCCCTTTGGGCCTACATCGCCTACGCGCTGTTGTTTGCCGCAGGCATGATTGGCCTTGTGCGGGCGCGGCTGCGTTTTTTGGAAAATCGCACCCGCGAACTGGAGGCGGCCGTGACAATCGGTACGGCCAAGATTTCGGAACAAAATGACATTCTGGCCAAACAGGCCGAGGAACTCCAGGAGCTCGATCGCCTCAAGTCGCGTTTTTACGCCAATGTCACCCACGAGCTGCGCACGCCGCTCACGCTCATGCTCGGCCCGTTGAACTCCGTGCTGAAAAACTGGAAAGCTGACCCGGCTCACCGCGATCTGCTCCAGATCGCCCAGGCAAACGGGCGAAAACTCTTGAACCTCGTGAGCGAAATCCTCGACCTCGGCAAGTTGGATGCCAACCGCATGTCCGTGGATCGCAGCCCGGTTGCCGTTCAGACCTTGCTTGCCCGATTAGTGGCCCTCTTCGACTCACACGCCAGATACCTCGGCGTACACCTGACCTGCCAGTGCGACCTGCCACCCGACTGGATCGTGTCGCTGGATGCCAAAAAATTCGAGACCGTGGTGAATAACCTGCTTTCCAACGCGCTCAAATTTACCCCACCCGGAGGCAGTATCGAGGTGACACTGGAGCAAAAACAACCCGATGTGCTCCTCCTCAGCGTCCGAGACACGGGGCGCGGCATCCATGCTGATGACATGCCGCACGTGTTTGACCGTTATTTCCAAACAAAGCGCCCCGATACTCCCGTAGAGGGCGGCACGGGTATCGGCCTGGCCCTGAGCGCCGAACTCGTGCGCCTGTGCGCGGGCAAGATTTGGGTGGAAAGTCGGGTAGGGGAGGGCAGCACGTTTTGGGTGGAGTGGCCCTTCGATCCAGACATGGCACGCCTTGCCGAAACACGGAACAACGATAGCAACCTCCCGTTCCCCGCACAAGGGACAAGTGTATTTGGTACCACAGTTTCACCATCTACCGCTCCACCTGCTTTTTTGCCCAGTTTTCCTGCTGAAGACGTAGCCAGAAGCGAGACCGACGCGCCGCTTAAAATCCTCGTTGCCGAGGACAACCCAGACTTGCAGGCCTACCTGCACCACTTGCTCGCGCCGGAGTACGACATCGCCATGGTGGCCAACGGGGAGGAAGCGTTGGCTGCGATTGACCTGGCCACCAGCCTCATCATTTCCGATATTATGATGCCCCGCATGGACGGCTTCCAGCTGCTGGAGCGCCTCAAAAACGACGACCGATTCCGCCATATCCCGGTCGTGATGCTCACGGCGCGTGCCGATATTCAGGACAAACTGCGGGCATTGCGCACAGGTGTGGATGACTACCTGACTAAGCCGTTTGACGAAGACGAGCTGCTGGCTCGTGTGCGCAATTTGGCCCAACGACAAAAAAACAGAGCGGAAACCATTTCCGACGACATGCCGGAAACACCGGCCTCGACCCACATTTCACAGGCGGATGCCGAGTGGTTGGCCGAATTGGAGGCGTGGACAAGGGCCAATCTGCATGACGAATTTCTTTCTGTGAGCAGTATGGCGCAGGTTGCTGCGCTCAGCGAACGGCAGTTGTTGCGCCGCATGCGTGCCATCACAGGCTTGTCGCCCCAGCAGTACATCGCCGAGATGCGTATGCAAAAAGCCCGTGAATCACTTGAAATTGGTGCATTTCGGACGGTGGCCGAGGCGGCATATTCGGCTGGTTTTAGCAACGCCAAGGCGTTCACGCGGGCGTACCGAGAGCGTTTCGGGCGGCTGCCGTCGGCGTATTTTTGAGAAATTTTTACCCGAAATCTATCTCCGTGTTGTCCCCAATGTTCAGGCTGAGGTTTCGGCCCTTGATGGTTGCATCAATGCCGACCACCGAGTGGCGGAGCACGACTTCGTCAATGGAGGCAAAGTTGCCGATTATGCTGTCCTTGATGACAGCTGAGTTGACGGTCACATTGTTGCCGATGGTGACGTGCGGGCCGATGATGCTGTTGGCGATGTGGCAGTTTTCGCCGATAGCAACGGGGTGGATAATGATGGTGTTTTCGTACACAGGCATGCTGAACGCGTCGGAAGCGTAGCCGCGTTGGCCGAGCAGCATGGCGTTTGTTTCGAGCAGCACTTCTTTGCGACCGCAGTCGAACCAGTTGTTTACCGGTATGGCTTGGAATGCTGCGCCCTTCTGGAGGATATACTGGAGTGCGTCGGTGAGCTGTATTTCGCCTACAGTGCGCTGGTCGGTTTCCATGAGGTGCTCCACGGCGCGGAGCAGGGCAGGCACTTCCTTGATTTTGTACAATCCTACGAGAGCCATGTTGGACTTGGGTATGCGCGGTTTTTCCACCATACGGGTGACGGTGCCCCGCTCGTCGAACTCGGCCACGCCAAACTCGCGCGGGTCGGCCACTTTTTTAACGCCGATGCAGGAAACCGGGCAGTCGAGCATTTGCTGCAGGTCGGCATCAAATATGGTGTCGCCGAAAGCAATGAAAACCTCATCTTCGTCTTCGATGGCCTCGCGGGCCGTCCACACGGCGTGGCCGCTGCCCTCGCGGTGTTCCTGGTAAACAAACTCTGTTTTCAGGTGGGGGTAGCGTTGCTCTATGAACTCGCGCACCTTGTCGCCAAGGTAGCCGATCACGAAAACAAAATCGGTGAGGCCAGCCTCGGCCAGTTTGTCCACGATGAAACAAATAATTGGCTTTCCCGCCACTGGCAGCAACGGTTTGGGCTGCGTGTAGGTGTGTGGGCGAAGGCGCGTGCCGGCTCCGGCGACGGGGATCACAACTTTCATTCTTACGGACGGCTGGTTTGTCGGTCGGTTGGAAAAACGGCCAAAGGTATTGAAAAATGCCGATGGGTTTGTGGGTGCAAACCAGGAACTATGTGCTTTTTGAGGAATGAAGCGGTGCTCCGGTTGTACCTTAGCTCGAAGGGTTGACATGCACCCTGAACCGGCTATGCACAAAATTGATATGCACACCCATATCCTGCCCGAACGGCTGCCCAATTTCGCGGACAAATTCGGGTACGGTGACTTTATCCATCTGGAGCACCACAAAAAAGGCTTCGCCCGCATGATGAAAGGGCAAACTTTTTTTCGCGAAATCGCCAGCAACTGCTGGGACCCGCAGGTACGCATCGGCGAGTACCTGCACTACCGCACACCCGTGCAGGTGGTGTGTACCATCCCGGTCATGTTCTCCTACTGGGCCAAACCCGCTGATTGCCTCGACCTGTCCCGGTTTCTCAACGACCACCTCGCAGGTATCGTGGAGGATTTCCCCGAACACTATGTGGCCCTCGGCACCATCCCCATGCAGGATACCGGCTTGGCCCTGCAGGAGCTGCAGCGCCTGCACGAACTCGGCTTTCCGGGAGTGCAGATCGGCTCCAACGTGAACCAATTGAACCTGAGCGATCCCCGGTTTTTCCCGATTTTCGAGGCCTGCCAGGAACTGAACATGGCTGTGTTCGTACACCCGTGGGAAATGATGGGCCAGGGCGATATGCAAAAATACTGGCTGCCGTGGCTGGTGGGCATGCCTGCGGAGACCAGCCGCGCCGTTTGTTCGCTGCTATTCGGCGGGGTCATGGAGCGCCTGCCCAACCTGCGTTTTTGTTTCGCCCACGCAGGCGGGTCGTTTCTCACCACGGTCGGGCGGGTGCAGCACGGTTTTGATTGCCGGCCCGACTTGGTGGCCGTGGACAACGACAAGCCGCCCCGGCATTACCTCGGCAGGTTTTGGGTGGACTCGGCCACGCACGACCCGCAACTGCTACGCTACATCCTTGACGTGGCGGGCGAGGACAAGGTGTGTCTCGGTACCGACTACCCCTTCCCGCTTGGCGACCTCGAGATCGGTACGTTCATTGAACAGATGAATTTGCCGGAGGCTACGCTGGAGAAGATGTTTTACAAGAATACGCTGGAGTGGTTGTATGGGAGGGGGTGAGAAGGGGCTTTTTGGGTC
>JBEBHD010000094.1:0-17200 GCA_040080915.1 Saprospiraceae bacterium | reverse complement strand
CACGCAGGGCCACGCGGGGCAGCCCGGATGTGACCAAGTCGGGCACCGAAGCGTGCTTGGGCGCGAGTACCGTCAGTGGGCCGGGCCAAAAACGCTCGGCCAACAGCCGCAGCGGAACAGGAAATTCGCTGGTGTACCGCTCTGCTTGCGCAATGCCCGTGACATGCACGATCAGCGGATCAAAGGTCGGTCGGTTTTTAACCTCGAAGATGCTGGCCACAGCCACCGGGTGGAGTGCGTTGGCCGCCAAGCCGTAAACGGTTTCCGTCGGAAATCCCACACAGGCCCCGTCGAGCAGCCAAGTGGCCGCAGCGGCCGGGTCTGTACCTATTTGCGTGTTGAACTGGCGCATGGTGCGCCAAAGGTAGGGCGAGGATCGGCTTGCTCGCCTAATTCGTTTTTACACAGTTTTTGGGGAGTTTTCCGCCCTCGCCAGCGGCTTTTGTTTGAAATCCCAAGATGAATGGGGGAAATACGACTTTTTCGATTTTACCTTTGCGTAAAACACACACAATCATGGAGGATGCAAGTACACAGGCAGGATCGGGCCTGCGCGAGATTTTCAACGAAAAAGGCGAACGGGTAAGCCCTGTGCTCCCCGAAAATATTCGAAATTTCTTGATTGACATAGACGGCACCATTTGCGACGACGTGCCAAATGAAGAACCCGAACGCATGGGCACCGTGTTGCCCTACCCGGACGCGCTGGATATGCTGAACAAGTGGTATACGGACGGGCACATCATCTATTTTTTTACCAGCCGCACCGAGGCGCACCGACTGGTGACCGAAGAGTGGTTGAACCGGCACGGATTCAACTACCACGGCATCATCTTCGGCAAACCGCGCGGCGGGAACTACCACTGGATAGACAACCACATCGTTCGGGCCACGCGTTTCAAGGGCAAGTTCACCGATTTAGTGGTGCGTACGCACGAAATCGAGGTTTTCCGGGACGAATAAAATACCTCGCACCGCAAGGTGCGAAACCGCTTTTGTCATACCGAGCGCTGCTAATCAAAATAGTAGGCCGAAGGCCATGCACAAAACCTCGCAGCACGAGGTATAACAACCATCTTCCAAATCGCCAACTCGGCTTGGCTCAATCAAAACGATTATGAAAAAATGCCCGGCCCAAGCTCTGTTGCTTGCCGCCCTGCTCATGGCCTCGGCTGCCGCTGGTGCGCGTACGTTTGCCGACAGCGTCCCCTACCGGCTGGCCGAGCCTTCATTAGTTATCAATTTCGTGGACACGGCCCTGTTCGAGGTGTCCGGCCTCGGCCCGACCAATGAGTCGGGTGTTTTTTGCGCCATTTCTGACGAGCGCGGCGAAGTGCTTTTTCTGGACGGAACGGCGGGCGGGGCCATCCTGCGGCGCGTGCCATTTCGGGAAAAAGGTGATTTCGAAGGCGTGGAGCTTGTAGGCAAATGCCTGTACGCCGTACGCAGCAACGGCGAAGTGTCCGAAATAGCCCGCTGGAACAAAGACAATCCCCGCGTTTCGACATTCAAAACATTTCTGACCAAAACCGACGATGTGGAGGGGCTTGGTTACGATATCAAGCGCCATGCCCTGCTGCTCGCTTGCAAGGGCGATCCCGAAAACGACGATCCACGCTACATTTACGCCTTCGATCTGAGCAACAACACCTTGACCCAAACACCTGCTTTTACGATCAATCCGCGCGAGGTGAATGAACTCGTGCCCTACAACGACGACGACAAACGCCACTTTTTCAGCCCCTCCGGCGTGGCTGTCCACCCCATCTCTGGCGACGTGTACGTGATCTCCACCGCGCTCAAACGATTAGTGGTGCTGGACTACCAGACCGGAAAAATCCGCCACGTTGCCCGGCTTTACAAAAAAATACTGCCCCAGCCAGAGGGCATTGCCTTCGATGCCGAAGGCAATCTATACCTGTCCAGCGAAGGCAAAAAAGGCGAGGGTATGCTGTTGCGCTTCGACCTCGTGAAATAAAGAAGGGCCATCGAAAATCCGTAATCTGCTGGCACCATGACCTACCGAGAAGTGCTCAACTACCTGTACGCCCAGTTGCCCATGTTCCAGCGCATCGGCCCGGCGGCCTACAAAAAAGACCTCGGTAACACACTTGCCCTTTGTGCCCACTTGGGCAACCCGCACACCAAATTCCCCAGTATTCACGTCGGCGGAACCAACGGCAAAGGCTCCGTCAGCCATTTCCTCGCTGCCCTCTGCCAAACGACAGGCCTCAAGACAGGCCTGTACGTAAGCCCCCACTACCGCGACTTTCGCGAGCGCATCAAGGTCAACGGCCAGTACATCCCGCGAAAATCGGTCGTGGATTTTGTGCAGGAGCATCGCACCGTGATCGAGCAAATCCAGCCCTCTTTTTTTGAACTCTGCGTGGCTATGGCATTTGACCACTTCGCCCGCGAACGGGTAGATATGGCCGTGATCGAAGTAGGCCTCGGCGGCCGGCTCGACAGCACCAATGTGATCACGCCCCTGCTCAGCGTCATCACCAATATCAGCTACGACCACCAAAACCTGTTGGGCGATACTCTGCCGCTCATCGCTGGCGAAAAAGCCGGCATCGTCAAACCAGGCGTGCCCGTGGTCGTCGGCGAAACACACCCTGAATCGGCACCTGTTTTTTTGAAAAAAGCCGCCGAAACAAACTCGACTATCGTGTTTGCCGATCAACATTTTCAGGTTTTGGAGAAAGAAACCGGATCATGGCAAACCACGGTGTACGATGTTTTTCGAGAGGGCAAGCCGTATTTGCAAAACCTCGAAATAGATGCCGCCGGGCCATTTCAGCAAAAAAACCTTGCCACGGCGCTGCAGGCGTGGGAAATGGTACTGTCCGGAGAGGGCGGGGGTGGGGTTGCCTCTGAGCGGAGCACTGTCCGAACCGCCCTTTCGCAGATCCGCCGCCTCACCAATTTCATGGGCCGCTGGCAAATCATCGGAGAAAATCCCACAATCCTGTGCGACAGCGCCCACAACGAGGCGGGCCTGCGTACCGTGCTGGAACGATTGGCCGCCATGCCGTTCCGGCAGGTGCATTTCGTGTTGGGCTTTGTGAACGACAAGTCCGTAGAACCCCTGCTGGCGCTTTTTCCCCATACCGCCCGCTACTATTTTGCAAAGGCTAACATTCCTCGCGGATTGGAGGCAACTTTGCTGCGCGAAAAAGCGGCAAGTGCAGGCCTGCATGGCCGGGCTTACAGATCAGTGAAAAACGCCCTGAAAGCCGCTCGCCGCGCCGCTGGCCCTGACGATCTGGTGGTGGTGACGGGCAGTATTTTCGTGGTGGCGGAAGTGGTGTGAGGTTCAGAGAAAAACTAAGCAAGCCCTATACCGCCGAAATTGGGCGCGGCATAACGAGCTTAGGCTAAGCAGTTACGATTCAAGATAAATAAACAGAGCGAAATGCTGGTTCGATTTTTAGTGCCTCGGCATGTTGGTTTTTTCCTGCTTGCCCTTTTTTGTGTTCCCTCGCCCTTGAGCGCACAGGAAACGGCCACCGTCTTCGGCCGCGTCACCGATGCCAGCACAGGACAACCGGTGGAACTGGCGACCGTTTTCGTGAAAGGCGGCAGCTCCGGTGCCACATCGGATGAAGCAGGTAATTACGCCATACAAGTGCCTGCCGGCCAACGCCTGACACTCGGCATCCGTCGGGTAGCGTACAAAGAAGCCAGCGCCGATGTGCTGCCATTGGCTGCGGGTGCCCGCTTTGCGCTCGACCTGGCGTTGGCTCCCGTGCAGTCCAACCTCGAAGTGGTCATACGCGACCGCCGTCTCGACGACGCGGGTATGGTGCGCGAGCGCCGGGTGGAGGAACTCAAACTCCTGCCCAGCACAACCGGCAACCTCGAAAGCGTGCTGCCGCACATAGCCCTCGGAACCAACACCGGCGCGGGCGGCGAACTTACCTCCCAGTACCAGGTGCGCGGCGGCAACTACGACGAAAACCTTGTGTACGTCAACGACTTCGAAATTTACCGCCCACAGCTCGTGCGGGCCGGGCAGCAAGAGGGCCTTACGTTTCCCAACCTCGATCTGGTGCGCGACCTGTCGTTTTCCAGCGGCGGTTTTCAGGCCAAGTACGGCGACAAGATGTCGTCGGTGCTGGACATCAAATACAAGCGCCCCGATAGTTTGCGCGCCAGCGCCAGTGCCAGCCTGCTCGGCGCGTCGGCACACGTGGAAGGCAGCCTGAAAAACCGAAATGACCCCTACCGGGCGTTTCGATATCTCGTGGGCGCCCGCTACAAAACCACCCGTACCCTGCTCGGCAGCCTTGATGTGCAGGGCGAGTACGTTCCTGATTTTTACGACCTGCAAGCCTACCTCACCTACGACCTGAGCCGCAACTGGCAGATCGGCGGCATCGCCAACTACAACCGGTCGGTGTACCGCTTTGTGCCGCAAAGCCTCGTGCGGGCATTCGGTTTGGTGGATTTTGCCCTGCAACTGCGCTCGGTGTTCGAGGGTCAGGAAGTGGACGATTTCACGCAGGCCATGGGCGGCGTGTCCCTGACCTATCTGCCCGACCGACCGCGCAACCCGCTTTATCACAAATTCCTCGCCTCGGCTTGGCGCAGCCAGGAAAATGAACGCTTCGATATCCTCGGCCACTACCTGCTTGGCCAGATCGAGGACAACCTCGGCTCCGATGAATTCGGCGAGATTGTGAACGTGCTCGGCACCGGCACCCAGCATACCTGGATCCGAAACAACCTCACCCTCGATGTGCGAAACGCCGAGTACCGCGGCGGCATCGAATTGCAAAACGACGCGCCCGACCGCAGCCTCACCCGCAGTCACTTTCTTCAGTGGTCGGTGAAATACCAAAACGAGGAGATTCTGGACAAAATAAACGAGTGGGAACGCCTCGACTCGGCGCTGTACTCCCTGCCCTTCGACACTACCCAACTGCTCGTGCGTCGGGTGCTGAAAACCCAAAACGACCTGTTCAGCCACCGCATTTCCGGCTTTTTTCAGGACACCTGGACGTGGCGACAAGACGGGGTACGGGAAATACAGGTGACGGCAGGGCTGCGCGGCTCGTATTGGAACCTGAGCAGCGACTGGTTTGTGTCGCCGCGTGTGCAGGTGTTGTACAAACCGCTGAATACGAGCAAAGACCTGTCGTACCGCCTCGCGGGCGGGCTGTACTACCAACCGCCGTTCTACCGGGAACTCCGCGACCTGAACGGGCAGGTCAGTTTTAATACATCGCCCCAAAAATCAGCGCACATAGTGGCCGGTTTCACCTACGATTTTCTGTGGGGCAAGCACCGTCCGGTGAAAATGCGCCTCATAGCCGAGGCGTACTACAAAGAAATGTGGGACCTTATCTCGTACGACCTCGACAACGTGCGCGTCCGTTATGCGGGACAAAATGACTCCCGTGGTTATGCCACCGGCATTGATGTGCGCCTGAACGGCGAGTTCGTGCCCGGTGCTGAGAGCTGGGTCAACCTGTCGTTCCTCAGCACCCGCGAGGCGATCAACGGCGTTCAACACAAAGTGCGCGAAGTCGGCGACAGCGAAGGCCGCCCCGTGGCCGACGTGCCCCGACCGACCGACCGTTTTTTGACGTTTTCCACGTTTTTTCAGGACTACCTGCGCACGAACAAAAACATCCGCATGCACCTGAGTTTCACTGTGGGTAGCGGCCTGCCGTTCGGTATCGTGGACAACAACACCGAATACCGCAACCCGTACCGCTTCAAGCCCTACCACAGGGTGGACATCGGTTTCGGGTTCCAGCTCTGGAAGGACGAGTGGCGCAACCACCGGCCCCGGCATTTCCTCCGTTTCACGCGCAACACCTGGCTGAGCATCGAAGTGTTCAACCTGATGAAGGTGGCCAACGAGGCTTCCAACACCTGGATCAAGGCCATCACCGACGTGCAGTACGCCATACCAAATTACCTGACCGGGCGGCGGCTGAACGTGCGGATGCGCATGGATTTTTAGGTTGGGGGGCAAAAGTTACTGGTCGAAAACGGGAGATCGCGCTCCCGTCGGCCCGTGCTGTCAATGCCGGATGAGGAAGCGTTTCAAATGCGATACCTTCGCCCCATGAATTTCCTCACGCTCGAAAACGTCACCAAGTCTTACGGCGAAAAACTGTTGTTTCGCAATATCGGTTTGCACATTGACAAGGGTCAAAAGATCGGCCTCATCGCCAAAAACGGCACAGGCAAAACCACGCTCATGCGCGTAATCGCCGGAAGAGAAGGCAGCGAAGGCGAAAACGCTAAGATTATCCTGCGCAAAGGCATCCGTATCGGCTGGCTCGATCAGGAGCCGGAGTTTCATCCCGACATGGATGTGCTGGCCGCTGTGCTCGACCCCTCTAATCCGCTCGTGCAAGTGGTGGAACGGTACGAACACGCCCTTGCCCACCCGGAAAAAACCGCTGACCTGCAGGATGCCATTGGCGAGATGGACCAGCACAACGCCTGGTCATTCGAGGCCAAGGTGAAAGAAACCCTCTTCCGGTTTCGCATGGAAAACTTCGAGCAAAAGGTCGGTACCCTCTCCGGCGGCCAGCAAAAACGGCTTGCTCTGGTCAAAATCCTGCTCGAAGAACCCGACTTCCTCATCCTCGACGAACCGACCAACCACCTGGACGTGGAAATGATTGAGTGGCTGGAAGAATACCTCCAGCAGCCGGGCATCACGCTGTTCATGGTCACGCACGACCGCTATTTTCTCGAAAACGTGTGCGACAGCATCATCGAACTCGAAGGCGGCCAATTGCGCCGCTACTCCGGCTCGTATTCCGACTATTTGGAAAAAAAAGCCCAGCGCGAGGAGGTGGAATCCACCACCTACGAGCGCCAGAACAAACTGCTCAAAAACGAACTCGACTGGGTGCGTCGTAGTCCGCAAGCCCGCACCACCAAAGCCAAGGCCCGCGTGGATGCATATTTTGACCGAAAAGAAACCAATGATGCGCTGAAAAAAAAGACGGACGAGATGACCATCGCCATCAAGGAAAACTGGATGGGCAGCAAGGTGGTAGAGCTGCACAACATCAGTAAGGCGTTTGGTGCCAAAAAAATCATCGACAATTTTTCCTACAAGTTCAAGCGCCGCGAACGGGTAGGCATTGTGGGACCGAACGGTTCGGGCAAGTCCACGTTCCTACAAATGATCACCGGCGTGCTGCCCCCCGATACGGGCAAGGTCGTCATCGGCGACACCATGATCTTCGGGCATTACCGGCAGGAAGGCATCCAGCTCAAGGAGGACAAGCGCGTGATTGATGCAGTGCGCGAGATAGCCGACTACATCCCCCTCGAAAAAGGCAAGGAACTCAGTGCGGCTCAACTGCTGGAACGCTTCCTGTTCAGCCGCCCCCAACAGCAGGTGTACGTCAGCCAGCTCAGCGGCGGGGAGCGGCGGCGGCTCTACTTGCTCACCGTTTTGATGAAAAACCCCAACTTCCTCATCCTCGACGAGCCGACCAACGACCTCGACGTGCTCACCCTGCAAGTGCTGGAGGATTTCCTTGAGGAATATCCCGGCTGCCTCGTAGTGGTCACCCACGACCGCTACTTCATGGACCGCCTCGTGGACCACCTTTTCGTATTCGAGGGCGACGGCAAAATCAAGGATTTCAACGGCACATACGCCGAATACCGCGCCGGCAAACGCCAGCCCCCGGCGCCCGCCTCTAAAGGAGGGGGAGCACCAGCAGAACCATCAGCAGCCAATCGTTCATCTGTTACCGCAAACCCGCTCTCCAACACCGAACGAAACGAGTTCAAAAAACTCGAAAAGGAAATTGCTGCCTTGGAAAACCGAAAGAAGGAAATCCTCAACCGTTTCAATGCTACTGACCTTGGAGCCGACGAAGCGGGAAAACTGTCTACAGAACTGGGCAGCCTGCAGGAGAACCTGGATGTGAAGGAAATGCGGTGGCTGGAGTTGGCGGAGCGGGGGTGAGGCAAAGTGAGCAGGGCATCATTAGAGTTTTTCTATTTCCTCGGCTGTGAGGCCGGTAAATCGAGCGACTCGTTCATTCGGCTCTCCTTCCGATTTCATACGCCGGGCGATTTCTGCTTTTCCTTCTGCTTTCCCTTCATCAAACGAAGTGTCCACAACGTTTTTTAAATCGCGGTAATATTTCAAGCTCTCTTCGTACTTGTTTTTTTCGTCGAGTGTAAATTTTGCAATCTCCGCAGCATCAAACAGTTTTTGAAAAATCCGTTCCTGAAGAGCCTGTGGGCGGTTTTGAAGGTGCGGCAATTGTTGCAGTACATACATCCACTTGTCGAAGTTACTTTGCAAGGCTTCTTCTGTTTTGCTAAAGTTGGGCATTTCTAAGTAGATGTACGTCAACTTGTCGTAAAATACTCGGCATTTTTGGTCTTTCAATTGTACCTCATGGCGCACCTCTTGCGCTACTTCGTCCTCTGAAAAGGTAAAGTCGAGGATACCTACCATGTACACAGCCGCCAATTGGTAGTTCCAGTCGCCCTTCTTTGCTTGTTCTTGTATTGGAAAAGAAGAGTAGAACACACTTCGGTCTTTAAAAAAATTCTGCTTGGCCTTTTGCATTTCTACAATGAAACGTTCACCGTTTTCGCCCATGCAGTATAAGTCGAAGATAGCTTTTCGGTCTGTTTCCGTGTTGCCGAGTTGCTCGGTACGTGCGTATGTAAGGTCTTCGATCTTGTGTTTGCCCGGCAGTACTTGATTCAAAAAATCAATCAAAAGGTCTTTGTTCGGCTCGGAGCCAAACAGTTTTTTGAAACCAAAATCCGTAAAAGGGTTAATGTATTTGTCTTGGAGCGCCATGCAAGCATAATTTTGGAGGCAAAAATACAGAAAGTAGCTGTACACCGCTCCTGTTTCTCTGTCATTTCGACACATTTTGTTGCGCCGTATTCCCGGGCAACATGCAAGACAATCGCTTTGCTTTTGTAAACAACCTTTGATGCGCGCGACACGCGTACATTTGCGCCCATGAAAAATCAAAACCTAAAAAAGATAGCCAACACCATCCGCGGACTCGCCATTGACGGCGTGGAAGCCGCCAATTCCGGCCACCCCGGTATGCCACTCGGCATGGCCGACGTTGCCGCTGTACTCTGGACGGAATTTCTCCGCCACAACCCCGCCAACCCCGGCTGGGCCAACCGCGACCGTTTCGTACTCTCCGCCGGACACGGCAGTATGCTGCAGTACAGCCTGCTGCACCTGTACGGCTACGACCTGCCACTGGCCGAACTGAAAAATTTCCGCCAATGGGGCAGCAAAACTGCGGGCCACCCCGAGTACGGCCACACACCCGGCGTGGAAACCACCACCGGCCCCCTCGGCCAGGGCATTTCCAACGCCGTAGGCATGGCACTGGCAGAAAAAATGCTCGCCGCCCGGTTCAACAAAGGCCCGTACAAAGTGGCGAACCACCATACCTACGTCATCGCCAGCGACGGCGACCTGCAAGAGGGCATCTCCCACGAGGCTTGCTCGTTTGCAGGCCACAACCGCTTGTCCAAACTAATCGTCCTGTACGACGACAACAACATCAGCATTGACGGCGAGACGCACCTGTCGTTCAGCGAAAACGTGCTCAAGCGCTTCGCTGCCTACGGCTGGAACGCTCAGCGCGTGGATGGCCACAACTACGATGCCATCCGCGCGGCCATCACGCTGGCACAGGCATCCGACAAGCCCAGCATCATCGCTTGCCGCACAATCATCGGTTTTGGCAGCCCCAATAAGGCCGGTTCGGAAGAATCGCACGGTGCTCCGCTGGGTAAGGAAGAGGCCGCTCTGACGAAGAAAAAACTCGGACTGCCCGCCGACAAGCCTTTTTTCATTGCCGATGAGGTGCTGAAAATGACCCGGAAAGCCCTCGCCGACGGGGCCAAAGCCGAGCGAAAGTGGCAGGATTTGTTGGGGAAATACCGAACAGCCCGCCCCGAACTTGCAACGACATTCGAGTCTTGCCTGCGCAACGAGGTACCAGCCGAAGCGCTGGCCACCATCCCGGCATTTCCTGCCGGGAAAATGGCTACCCGTATTGCATCCGGTAAGGTGCTGGATGCCATTGCCGGAAAAATTCCTGCGCTGGTGGGCGGATCAGCAGACCTGACACCCTCGAACAAGACATTTGCCAAAGGCCAGACCGCGTTCAGCGTGAAGAACCTCGCCGGACAATACATCCACTACGGTGTGCGCGAGCACGGCATGGCCGCCATCATGAACGGCATGGCCCTGCACGGCGGAGTCATCCCGTACAGCGGCACCTTTTTTGTGTTCACCGACTATATGCGCCCGTCCATGCGCCTCGCCGCGCTCATGGGGCTGCGGGTGATTTACGTCCTCACACACGATTCCATTGGCCTCGGCGAGGACGGCCCCACGCACCAGCCTATTGAGCATCTCGCATCGCTACGCGTAATGCCCAACCTGTCGCTCATCCGGCCTATGGATGCCAACGAGACCGCCGTGGCGTGGAAAATGGCCCTTCAGCGCACCGATGGCCCCACTGCGCTGGTACTGACGCGCCAAAACCTGCTCAATCCTGACCGTGCCGCCCTTGGCATGGGCGGTGCCGACGAAGCCCAAAAAGGTGGTTATGTGCTGACAGAGGATAAAAATTACGCGCTCGTCCTCCTGGCTTCCGGCTCTGAGGTCGAAATTGCGCTGGGCGCAAAAGCGTTGCTGAACGAAAAAGGCATCGGCGTGCGGGTAGTGTCCATGCCCAGCACCGATGTGTTCGACCGCCAGCCGGCAGCGTATCGGGAGTCGGTATTACCAGCCAAACACACTGTTCGCTTGGCCGTGGAGGCCGGGGCGACTTTGGGCTGGTACAAGTATGTGGGCACAGGCGGTGCTGTTGTTGGCCTCGACCATTTCGGGGCATCCGCGCCGTTCGAACAACTCTTCGAAAAATTCGGCCTTACCGCCGCCAACGTAGCCGAAAAAGCAGAAGCGCTCGTTCGCTAAGGAACAATTACGCTCAAATGCAGTTTTGCGCATAGGTACTGCCGCTGCTGCTCAGCCGGAAGGCGCATTCATCATTTATCATTCATCATTCATCATTTCAAAATGCCTGTCATCGAACTGCGTATCCCGAATCTGGGAGAATCCATAACCAGCGTCACATTTTCCAAATGGCTGAAGCCCGACGGCAGCATGGTGGCCATGGATGAGCCGCTCTGCGAGATCGAAACCGAAAAAGCCAACCAGGAACTTTCTGCCGACAAAGCGGGAAAACTGAGCTGGGTGGCCAAGGAAGGGGACGACTTAGAAGTGGGCGCTTTGTTTGCCAAAATTGACACCGAAGCGACGGGCAGTGCGGGCAGCAGCAGTGGTGCGGCAGCCCCCTTAGCCGCCGAAAAACCGGAAACGAGCGTCGGATACGCCGCCGGGCATCCGTCGCCCGCAGCGGCCAAAATCCTGACTGAAGGTGGCGTGCCGCCCGCCGATGTAGCCGGAACCGGTAAAGATGGCCGTATCACCAAGGACGATGCGCAGAAAGCCGTGGAAAACAAAGCGACCACTCCGGCACAAGCGCCCCAGGCACCTGCTGACTCAACCCGAAACCCGAAACCCGAAACTCAAAACCCGAAACCCGAAACCCAAAACCCGCTGCACTCCAGAAACGAGCGTCGCGAGCGCCTCACGCGTATGCGCCGCACCATTGCCAAACGTCTGGTGAGTGCCAAAAATAACACCGCCATGCTCACCACATTCAACGAGGTGGACATGAGCGCTGTGATGGCCCTGCGGGAAAAATACCAGGAGGCGTTTGTGAAAAAACACGGCATCAAACTGGGCTTCATGTCCATCTTCGCCAAAGCATGCGCCAAGGTGCTGCTTGAAATGCCCGATGTGAATGCCCGCCTTGATGGTGACGATATCGTGTACCACGATTTTGCCGACATCAGTTTCGCCATTAGCACGCCTACCGGACTGGTAGTGCCGCCTATCCATAACGTGGAAAGCCTCGACTACTACGAGGTCGAGTACAAACTGAAAGACCTGGCCACCAAGGCCCGTGACGGCAAACTTTCCCTCGAGGAGATGAGCGGCGGCACGTTCACCATCACCAACGGCGGCATTTTCGGCAGCCTGATGAGCACGCCCATCATCAACGAACCGCAAAGCGCCATCCTCGGCATGCACGCCATCAAGGAGCGCCCCGTGGCCGTACACGGTCAGGTGGAAATCCGCCCGATGATGTACCTCGCCCTGAGCTACGACCACCGCGTAATTGATGGCTCCACGTCGGTGACGTTTCTGGTGAAGGTGAAGGAATTGATCGAGGACCCGGTTCGGTTACTGATGGGGGTGTGAAGGTTGCCCTCTTTGTCGTTTCGAAAACCCGCCCACACTTCAAGAAAAGTCGCTTGTGGCTCCAGGCCATAAACCAGACGGATTTTTATGAGAAATGACAAAACGTAGAACGAATGTACCCGACATGGATTTTGTTCTACATTTACGGCATATTTGTACTTGATACGATGTACTGCGACAATATATTTTACGCTGAGCATGCGCTCACCAAGATGGCCGAACGCGGTATTGAGCCAGAAGAAGTCGAGGATATCATAAAGCGTGGTGAAATGATAAAATCTTACCCTGAAGACCTTCCTGACCCCAGTTGCTTACTCATGGGTTGGGCGGATGGCAGAGTATTGCACGTTGTTGTTGCAAAGGATATTCTTTATGAAAATTGCATCGTAGTGACTGCGTATGAACCAGATCCAAACGTTTGGGAACTAGATTTTAAAAACAAAAAGATCAAGCCATGAAGTGTGTTGTCTGTAAAACCGGCGAAACAGAAAAAGGAAAAACTACCGTAACGTTGCGGAGGGGCAATACCGTCGTCATCGTGGAAGATGTGGACGCGCAAATTTGCGACAACTGCGGCCACTACTACTTAGACGGCGAAACTGCAAAACTTGTCATGGGCAGGCTCAAGGATGCGATTAAGCGGGGTACCAGGTTGGAGATTTTGGCATTGAAAGCGGCATAAAATACCCTGTTTGGTCAAGGTGTTCCGACAACATTCAAATGCACCACCTTGGGTTCCAGAAGGAAAATCTGCAATTTGCATCGTCTGGAAAGAAATATGGAATGACAGGGTCACGTCGGTGATGTTCCTGGTGAAGGTGAAGGAATTGATTGAGGACCCGGTGTGGTTACTGATGGGGGTGTGAACGCACATTCCCTCCAGGCTTCTTGAATTCAGCCGGTGTCTTGCCGTGTATTTTTTTGAAAGCCACATAAAACGCCGACATCGAAGCAAAACCGCTGTCGTAGGCAATGGCCTCAATGCTGAAGTGGGCAGCCGTTGGCGACTGTAACAGGTTTTCAGCGTGCCGAATTCGGTAATGGGTGAGCAAACACCCGCTTTTCTTCATATTTGCCCTCGAAAACGCCCACCGGACGCGATGTGCTTTTCAAAAAAGTACTCTCTCCCACTCATTTTGCGCACCCTTTTTGGGATTAACCATGCTCCAGTTCACAGAAAACGGAATCCTGCAGATCGGTAACGGCCCGGACAAGAACTGGTCAGTCGGCGATCTGCTTGAAGCCTTCGAGCCACTCCGGGAAGAGCCTTTCGCCAACCGCCGCGAGGCCATGCTCCGAGTGGCGGAAATGGCCGAGGGCCTGCGCCCCGAACTTTCCGAAACCGCCCGCCTGCGCCTCAATTTTTGGAAAAAACTGCGCTCGTGGAAAATCTCGCAGAGCACTTGCCATTTCGAAACGAAGGTCTCGCTGACCTACCATTGGGAGGTGACAATAAATGGGTTAGGTATTTTTTACAAAGATATTTCCGGGGAATATGCCTTTCAGCCGGGCGCAGTTTCGGAGCAATTGCTGAGCGATTTTTGGTTTTACGGCCCACTCCGGCCTGTGCCAGATTTGCCTATTCGGCAAGCCCTGGTCGAAACCATCAAAAACGCATTCGACGATCCGGGCGATTTGCTTTTGAACAGCCATTTTGAACTGTTCGGGTACCCAAAAATTGAATTGCCGCTGCACTGGGAAAAGGGCGACTGGAAGGCGAGCGATGGGATTTATGTGCGAAACCACGGCATTGACCTCAGCAGTTCCAACTGGCGCGACGGACCTACCTACCTCGGCTGCGTCTCTTTTGAGCATTTCCTGAATGCACCGCCCAACCCGTTTTCGGTCTTTACCCCGGAAATCCGCGCGGACATTGAGCGGTTCCTTTCCCGCAAAAGTATTTTTTCAAAGGAAGGTATCAAAGAGCCGGAACAAGAAGCCGAACCAATGAGCGCTCCTGAAAGGGAAATCCGCTCAACCGACGACGGTGTAGAACTTGTGAAAATTGCTCAAAAAATGCTCGCTGAGGGCGTGCCGGACGCTGAAAACCTGTTTTACGAAGTTGCCAAAACAGCAGAAGTAAAGGCTAAACAGGGCCTCGCCCATGCTCTGGCGGAAGCTTTCAACAGCGAAAAAGCCGTGGAAATCTACCGCTCGCTGCTCGAATTAGAAGTACACGATTCGTACTGGCGCGACCACGTTTTCAACCGTTTTTTAAAAATGAGAAACAACCCCGCCGTCCCCCCATTTGTACTCGATTGCCTCCGTGGAGACAATGAAATGCATTTCAAAAAGGCACTCGACGTGCTGCGTTACTGGGGCGCGGTCGGCGATACGGCATTGGCGGACAGGAATTTGTACGAAAACCTGAACTGGAACGATGCCACTGCCAACGACCCTGATTTTCGGGCAGCGCTGGAGACGGTTGGTAAAATTTTGGGTGGCTGAGGAACAGTACATTTCTCGGCCATAGCCCTTACCCGGCCCGCCGTTTTTCATCTTCCACCCCGCTCGTCCGACGCCGCGATTGTTGCACAGTCTGTTTGCCAAAACGATGTGTGAGCGAGAGCGTCGCCACGCGGCTGTCCCAGGTTCGGTCGGTGAAAAAATCCATGTTTTGGTAGTCCACGATGACCGCGATGTGGTTGGTCAGGAAAATATCGGTGACGTTGAAACGAAACGTCGTGCGCTTGTCCTGCGTGGTTTTTTGAATGCCAATGGTCACCTGACCGAGGTCGCGGATAGTGAATAGCCCCCAAACCATACGCGATTGGTACGAGCCGTTGAGCTCCGCCGACCAGCCGCCCGTACCAAAAACAAACGTGTTTTGCAGTCGCGCCTCGTAAAATGTGTTCGAGTTGACCAATGTGCCACCTTGCAGGGGGCTGATGTACTCGTTCCAGGTGGCGCTGCCCGAAAAGTTGGATTGCACTAATTTACCAATCTCGAACGGCACAGTCAGGCTAAACGAGGCGTAGGTCAAATCCTGCAAATTGGCCGGTATTTGGTTGGAAATGCGCGTCGAGTCGTCTTGCTCAAAAATGTCGGTGATCGCGTCGCGGGTTTTTGCAAAAGAGATTTCCGCGACATACCGCCCCAGGATCGTATGCGACATTTCAATGGAATTGGCGAAAACCGGGCGCAATTCCGGGTCCCCCACGACAAATGTGTACGAGTCAACAAACACCCGAAAGGGGTTGAGTTGGCGGTAATTTGGCCGTTCGATACGGCGGCTGAACGTGAGGCCCAGTGTGTAGGCTTCCGAAAATTTGTGGCTGAGTGCGAGGCTCGGAAACCAGTTGGCGTAGTTGCGCGAAAACGCCTCCCCGGAAGCCAGTTGCCGCCCGTTGGTGCGGGTATGCTCCATACGCAGGCCCGCTTGCACTTCTATTTTTTTGAATTCGCCAGAGAAATTGAGGTAGGCCGCGTTCACATTTTCATCATAAATAAAATGGTTGGAGCGTGTCGGGTCGAAGGTTCGCTCACCGCCGAGCACATCGAAGAACTGGATATCGTTGTCCGTTTTGACAAAACTCGTCTTAGCACCAACCTCTATTTTCCCACCGTTTTGCAGCGGTCGGGTAAAATCGGCTTTGGCGGATTGCACTTCGATGGTGCCAATTTGGTCAGTCTGCAACAGGAAATTTGAGAGCGGATTTTCGAACGGATCAAAGTTGGCGGAGGCAAAATCTTGCAACGTGGCCGCGTCATAATTCCCAAAATCGAGATCGAGAGCCAGTTCCGTGCCTCGGCTGTCAAAGGTGTGCTTCAGGTTGGCGTTCAGGAAGGCGTTTGTGTTTTTTGAGTTGACGGCGTTCACCGTTTCCGTCGTGTAAAGCACCTCCCCGGAAGGTTTGCTGATTTTTGAGCCGGTGAGCCCATTCCGCTTCGAATCGCTCCAGTTGGCGGTCGCCATTAGCCCGACGACGGTCTTGTTCGACAAAAACCAGTCCGCGCCCAAGCGGGTGTTGTGGCTCAAAAACGGTTGTTTGTTAAAGGTATTCTGCTCAAAAACCGACTCGATGGCACCGTCTGAGGCATTGAAGAACTTCCGATTGATGAAAAAACGGGTCAGGTTATCGGGTTTTGAAAAGGATTGCGAGCCATAGAAATTCCACTTTTTTGAGCGGTAGTTCGCGTTCGCGCTGGCGTTGAATTTGTTGTAAAAACCCTGTCCGTCGCTCACGGTGAGGGAGCCGTTGAAGCCTAATTTTTTGTCCTTTTTGAATTTGATATCAATGATTCCGGCGTTGCCGGCGGCATCGTACTTGGCGGATGGGTTGGTGATGAGTTCGATTTTTTCAATGTTCTCGCTGGGCGTGCTTTTCAAAAATTGAATCAAATCCGCCCCGGAAAGCGGCGTTAGCCTGCCGTCGAAATAAATGATCACGCCCGATTTGCCCTTCATCACGATACCACTTTCCTGGTTCACGAACACGCCAGGCGCGCGTTCGAGCACTTCAAGGGCCGTCGCTCCAGCGCTGACGATGCTGTTTTCGACATTGACCACGAGGCGGTCGAGTTTGCGTTCGACAAAAGGCTTTTGTGCTGTGACCGTGACCTCCGCGAGACTGGCTGCCAATTCGCGGAGCTCGATTTTGGGTAAATTGATTGCAGCACCGCTCGCCGTGATGTCAAATTTTTCGGAGTAAAATTTTTCAAAACCGAGCTGTGAAACGGCCACGCGGTAGCCGCCGGGGGGCACCTTGAAAAACTCGAAACGACCGTCGGCGCCACTCAGTTCGGCTTTCACAAACACACTGTCCGTCGCCCGGAGCAGCGCCACTGTGGCGGCTTCGAGCAGTTGGTTTTTGCCGTCGGCGACGGTTCCGACGAGGTTTTGGCCGATAGAATTTTGCGAAAAAAGCAGCGCAG
>JBEBHD010000093.1:0-17216 GCA_040080915.1 Saprospiraceae bacterium | reverse complement strand
CGCCCCGCCCGCCCTGCCGGTCATCACGCAGGCAAACACCAGTATTATCCGGGGCACAGCCCCGGCAAACGCCTTGGTGGAGGTGTTCGTGCATTCCGCCGCCGGTTGTGCCGGAGCACCCTGTCAGGGAAAAACCTTCGTGGGCACCGCCACGGCGCTGGCCACGGGCATCTGGACATTGTCCACTCCGAGCAGTGTTCCGGCAGGCAGTATGGTGACGGCCACGAGCACCATCGGTGGCAATAACACCTCGGCATTTTCCACCTGCCAGACCGTCACCGACTGCTCTACGTTCACTGCCAGCACCAACCACACCAATGTGTCCTGCCCCGGTGGCAGTAACGGATCGGCCACCGCTTCGCCGACAGGCTCCACCCTGACTTATCTGTGGAACACAACCGCAAATACGCAGACCATTTCCAACCTTGCCGCTGGCATCTATACCGTGACAGTGGCCAACCAGACCAACGGCTGCACGGCCAGCGCCACTGCCGTCGTCACGCAGCCAACGCCCCTCGGCGTGTCGTTTTCCCAAACAAACGTTTCGTGTTTTGGAGGAAACAACGGATCGGCCATGGCCAGCGGCAGCGGTGGAACACCGGGCTATAGTTATGTGTGGAGCACCGGAACGACCGGCTCTACAATCAGCAACCGGCCTGCCGGAACATACACCGTGACCATGACCGATGCTGCGGGCTGTACGACGGCTCAAGCCACCACGATCACCCAGCCGCCGCCGCTCGCGGCCAGCGCCTCTGCCACGGGCGTATCGTGTTTTGGCGGAAGCAATGGCTCTGCAACGGCTTCGGGTAGCGGCGGAGTCACGCCATACACCATCGCGTGGAGCAACGGGGTTTCTGGTCCAATTGCCATGAATTTGCCGGCAGGCACCTACACCGCCACGGTCACGGACGGCAACGGTTGCACGGCCACAGCAGCAGCCACAGTCAGTTCGCCCCCACTGCTTGGCGTAACAGTGAGCGCCACCGACGAAACGGCCAACAATGCCAAGGACGGCACCGCCACAGCCGTGCCTTCCGGCGGCACGCCCGGCTACAATTACGCCTGGAGTAACGGAGCCAATACGCCTCTGGTCAACAACCTGCCACCGGGAGCGTACACAGTTACTGTGCGCGACGCGCGAGGCTGCTCAACGGTGGCTACAGCGGTGGTCAACGCCTTTGCATGCGCCGGATTCAGCACGGGCGTAACGAAAACCAACGCCACCTGCAACGGCCTGTCGAATGGTAGTGCTACAGCCAATCCCGGCAGTGGCACTGCGCCGTTTACCTACGTTTGGAATACCGCATCCACATCAAAAACGATCAATAACCTGGCTCCCGGCACCTATACCGTCACAGTGACGGATGCTTCGAATTGCACGGCCATTGGCACAGCCTCCATCGGCCAACCGCCCGCGCTCGGGCTGACCACCAGCACGACCCCGGCCACGACCGGGCAGAACAACGGAACTGCAACAGCCTTGCCCACAGGTGGTACGCCCGGGTACTCATACGCGTGGAACACCGGCGACAACACGGCCCAGATCAGCGGGTTGGCGGCTGGCACCTACACGGTGGTCGTGCGTGACGCGAACGGGTGTTCCATCACCGCCACCGCTGTTGTAAGCAGCAGCGGCACAAACGGCCCTTGCACCGTCCTGCCCGCCTACGCACTGTACGCCCCCGCCGAGGTGTGCGGAAACGCGCCGTTCAACCTGACCGTGGACGACCTGTACCCATCTCCGGTAGTGGTGTACCGCTGGATTTTGCCCACGAACGACACGCTCACGAGCACTTCCCAATCCATCGGATTGGTGGCCACTTCGACGGCTTTTTCCGGGCAATATTTCGTGGTGCGAGACTCGGCTGGTTGTCGTTCCATGCCTGTTGGCGGCGCGCCGCTGACGGTGCTGAGCCTGCCGCCGGGAGCAGCGTTTGCGGGTAACGATACGATTTCCTGCATAGCAGGAGTAGCTGTTTTGCGGGCCAGGCCTCTGGCGCAGGGCACGGGAAAATGGGTCTCACTCGGCAGTGCCCAAGTGGACAACCCGGATACCAATCCGTCCTCGGCACGCGAATTGGTGGCGGGCGCGAATGTGTTCGTTTGGCAGGTCAGCATAGGTGCTTGTGACCAAGCCGCCACCGACACGGTGGTGTATTTTTGGGAAACCCCACCGGCAGCCAACGACGACACTTACACCATCGAACGGGCACAGGATGTGGCCGTTATGGAGATACTGCTGAATGACGCGCTCGCCGGGTTGCAAGACACCGTGGTCACACAGATTGGAATGCCCGCAGCAGGCACGTTGGAATACCTGCCGGAAAAGCGGCGATTCCGCTACACAGCAGAGGACGGCTATCGGGGCATAGTACAGTTTCGCTACATGGTGTGTAACCCCGGCTCGGACTGCGGATTCGGGTGTGACACAGCCTTGGTGACCATCCGAATACTGAACCAGCCGACGGTGCAGGAGGTACTCGTGGTAGAAGACCCCGGCCCGAACGGCCAACTGACCATCCGCAACATCAATGGGTTTACTCGCGTGGAAATCGGGATCGTCAACCGCTGGGGCGACTTGGTTTTTGAAGAAAAAAAATACGACAACGCGCACCCGTGGCGGGGCGACTACAACGGCACCGGCAAGTTTCTGCCTGGCGGGGCCTACTATTTTTTCCTGAACGCCTATGAGGGCGACCAACAAGTGGGCAACACCCAAACGGGCGTGATCCACTTGTTTGATAGCGGCCGGTAGGAAAAAAACTCATCTTGACTCAATCTAATCTTGACATGAAAAAATTAGCCATAGTATTATTTGCCACCACACTTGTTACTCAGGTTTTTGCGCAGCAAACGCCCTTGTTTTCGGTTTACCGCGACCAATGGGGCGTACTCAATCCGGCGGCTGTCTCCAACAATTACCTGCTGAACAAGCGCACGATGACGCTGTGCGGGGCTTGGCACACCCAATGGTGGAACATACCCTCCTCGCCGCGAACGCAGGCGCTAAGTTGGGAAATGGTGGCCGAGGAGCAGAATAGTGTGTTTGGAGCGCACATCGTGAACGACCGCACAGGGGCCTTCGGCCAAACGGGCGCGTATGCTCGCTTTGCCTACCGAATCAATACAGGCAACCGCACCGCACAGTCGTTGAGTATCGGGTTGAGTGCCGGGGCGGTGCAGTACCGCGCCAATCTGAGTGAGATCGAATTTCCCGATCCGGGAAGCCTGCCGACTGAAAACCTGAACAGTATCCGTCCTGATTTTGGCGTAGGGCTTTTTTACCAATACTCGGACAAATGGTACGCGGGTTTGTCGGTGCCGCAAACGCTGGGCTTTCTTTCCCGTTTCGAGCAAGACGGCGTGGCGGTGTCCATTCGGCGAGCGCCGCATATTTTTGCCGTGGCAGGCGGGTACCTGAGCACGCCTTGGATGGGCAATTCGACCTCGTTCGTGGAACCCTCGGTGTGGGTGAAGTATGCCCCCAACGGCCCAATCAACGCAGATTTGAACTTGCGTGCCCAAATCAGCGAATTAGTTTGGGCAGGTACTGGCGCAAATATAGGGTTGGGTGTACAGCCCGGTGTGGCGCTTCACTTTGAAGCCGGACTGTTTTTCGGCGAGCAGTCGCAGTTGATGGATGGGCATTTGAAGACCGGTTTTGCCTTCGACCTGCCGATCACGCAAGAGCTCGGTCGCGTGTTTGGCGGCTCTGCCGAAATCGTAGTGGTGTATGCGTGGCGATGAGCCACGTCGCGAATAAGAATGGTATGTTACAAATTGCTCATCAGCAGGAGGCGTGCCGCACTTACTTGGCCAACCGGAACGCCGAAATAGTCGGCCACCTTTTGATCGGGCCAATTGTAGTTCTTTTTCAAAAAAGCAACGAGCAGTCTCTCGATACCTTTCTCGATACCTTTCTCGATACCTTTCTCGATACCTTTCTCCATGCCCTTCTCAATACCCTTTTCGAAAATTTGATCATAGGCGGACTTGGCCATCTGCTCATATTGCGGAGGAAGTGTTTCTACCAGTTCCATAATTTCATGTTCCTTGAATGGTGAGACAATTTGCAGGTAGAGAAACGTGGCCTCAAACAGGCCCAACAGTATCTCCTCTGCCAGGTTTTCGTGGACAAAAATAAGCACTTCACGGAAATGCTGCCGAATGAATTCATTCTCCCGCCCGTGCTTGAACGCAAAAAAAATGTTGTGTAGCAGCAACGCGTCCCTCATGCCCCGAATTTCCTCGTCGAGCATGGCCTGCACATTGACTTGCAGAATATCGAAGTGTGGGACATAGCCTGCCAAGGCCGAGGGTACCTCTCCGTACTGTTCCCGCAGCGGCTTTGGATTCCACGGGTCTTGGCCGTGATAAAACAAGATGGGTATGGTCAGCGTGAACAGGGGACGTTTCTGACGGATGTCCTCCTCCTGAATCCCGCGCAGGTAGTTGCCCAATTGGACGTATATCCGACGGCCTGTGCTGCGGCTTTTGTGCTCCAGCAGCAGGCAGATACGCACGGGTTCGGCCTGAGTTGTTTCGCAAGTGTACACGAGGTCGGAAAAGGATTCGCGCAGATCGTCGGACAGAAAACTTTCCGACGATAGTTGTAGGGTTTGCAGGTTGATTGCCGCCAGTTGGTCGGGCGGAAGAAATGTTTGCAGCAGTTGCAGAGCCACGGGCTGCACTTTGAACACCTGCTCGAAGTAGGTGTCGTGCGGGCGCAGGCGGGCAAGGTCAAGAAAGTCGTCCATGAGCGCAGATTTTGTTAGTACACCACAAAAATGGCGCGACAACGTTTCCTGCCAAGCACGTCTTGGGGTGTTGGAACAGATTTTTAGAAATTGAATATGGTGCCTCACGGCCACAGCAACACGGCCAGTCGCCGCTCCCCCACCCCATCACACAAAACCAACCGGTAAAACCCGGGCTTGATGTCACGCATATTTTCAAAAGTGATCACGGTAAGCGTGTGGGTGCGCCATTCCGCCTGGCCTAACGCGACAGGATGCCCGAGACAATCTGTAAGTTCGATCCGAGTTTGGTTTTTTTCGGGGCTTTCAAAAAGCAATACCGCCAGTTTGCCAGCATCCCTGTCGTAGGAAAAAAAGCCATTTCGGGCGTTGTTTAGGGCATTTTTGTTTAAAAACCCGCCCAAAGCGAGCCACGACCGCGCCATATCGGGCAGCCCGTAGCCACGCAGCGTATCGGGGCTGTTGGCCTGGTCGGCGCTGACAAAAACAGCGTCCAGAATTTCCTTCGCCGTTTTTTCGGGAAACGCGCTCCACAAACTGGCCAGCGAACCTACCAGCATAGGTGAGGCCAATGAGGTGCCGTTGGACACGTCCAATTCCGCGCCCGTGGCACCTGCAACCGCCACCGTCGCACCTGGAGCCATGAGGTCGGGTTTGATACGCCCATCGGCGGTCGGGCCTTGCGAACTGAACGAAGCCCGCTCGCCGCTGTGCTCCACCGCGCCAACGCCAATAACACCCGCCGCATCAGCCGGCACGCCGACGTACGTCCAGGGTTCATCGCCGGAATTGCCCGCGCTGTTGCACACGATCATGCCCTTGGTGGCGGCAATTGCTGCACCGCGCGAGCCAATGGCTGTTCGCCCGTCCAATACCGCCCGTGAATGACCGAGTGTCGTGTCGTTAAAAACCGTATAGCCCAGTGAAGCATTCAAAATATCGATCCCAATGCTGTCAGCCCACTCGGCTCCGGCGATCCAGTTGGTCTCTTCCACGGGAAATTCACCGCCAGTGTCCTCGGTTTTCAGCAAAAAATACGTCGCTTCCGGGGCCGCACCGATAAAATAACCCGGCAGGTTGGCGGCCATGACCGACAGCACGGAGGTGCCGTGCATGGCACTTTCAAACACTGCCCTGTCGCGCTCCACAAAATCCCAGCCCTCGAACAGTCGTCCTTGCAAAGCCACACTGTCGAAATGCGCGAGGGTGTCGGCGTTGGTAAAACCGCCGTCCATGACTGCCACCCAGATGCCGTCGCCCCGATAGCCGACTGCGTGCAGCAGCGGCACGCCGAGCAGGCTGTTTTGCAGGGAAGCGTAGCCCATGCCCGTGGTTTCGCCCTGGGCCGAGGGCCTTTCTGCTAAGGGTACGCGCACTTTTGGCGAGCGGTTGGGCGGGTTCCGCACCGGAATGTCCGGGCCTAAGTATTGTGTTTTTCGGACGAAAGGCAGCCGGGCAATTGCTTGGGCTGTAGCCGAATCGGCCACGACCGTGGCTGCGTTGAGCCATCGCGAGGTGTTGTGGATGTCGGCTCCTTGGGAGCGGAGGGCGTGCAGGTAGTACGGGTTTACCGGCAGGTCATTTTCTACGACCGCGATACCAGCCCTTGACCGCCGCTCCAATGCTCGGGCCGACAGAAACTCCGTCGGTTGGCAGGTGCAGTACGGGCTGTTGTTTTTGTCGGAAAACTCGATCCACCATTTGGCCCGAACGGGTTGTTGGGAAAAGCAGGGAAGCCACCAAGCGGCAGAGAGCAGGAGTAAAATCAGTTTTTGCGTCATTGTTTTGCGTCAATACATCCGCACTAATTCAAACTCCACGCGCCGGTTTTGGGCGCGACCCTTGGCCGTGCCGTTGCTGGCGATGGGTTTTGTTTTACCGAAGCCCTTTGCTGTCAGTCGCTCGGCCTCTACGCCCAGTTCGATGAGTTTTTGCATGCAGCGGTTGGCTCGGCGATCGGAAAGGGCCATGTTTATTTTGGCGCTGCCCTTGCTGTCGGTGTGGCCGGAAATGGTCACACGGTAGTTGGGGAAATCCTGCAGAATTTCGGCTACGCGCTGTACCACGGGGAGCGATTCCGGCAGCAATATGTCCTTTCCGGTCTCAAACTGGATTTTTTTCCCCTCGGTGTTCAGTAGTTTTTTGGTTTCCTTTTTTAGTTCGGGGCAGCCTTTGTTGGCCAGCGTTCCGGCGGATTTCGGGCAGCGGTCTTCGGTATCCTGAAGTCCGTCACCGTCGGTATCGGGGCAGCCCTGGAACTTGGCCAAGCCATGCTGTTTCGGGCATTTGTCGGCTGAATCTTCGATACCGTCGCGGTCTGTGTCGGGGCATCCCTGGAACACGAACAGGCCGCTGACAGTCGGGCAAATATCGGCCACATCGGGCAAGCCGTCGCCATCGGTATCGGGGCAGCCGAGGTGTGCAAACGACCCGGGCAGGCCCGGGCAAGCGTCCACGAGGTCGGCGGTACCGTCGCCGTCGGCATCAGGGCAGCCGTCGGGCGTGATTTGCCCGCCAGCATCGGGGCAATGATCGTACCGGTCGGCAAGGCCGTCGCCATCACGGTCGGGGCAGCCGTCCAGGTGGTGGAGGCCCGCCTGTTCGGGGCATTTGTCCTCGATGTCGGGAATCCGGTCGCCGTCGGTATCGGGGCATCCGCATGCGGGCACGGATCCTACCACCTCAGGGCACAGGTCGAGGCTGTCGCGCACGGTATCGCCGTCCTGATCGGGACAGCCACGGGCGGAGAGCACTCCCGGCACGTCGGGGCAATCGTCTTCGGCATCGGTGAAGCCGTCGCCGTCGGCATCGGGACAGCCCGCGAGTTTGCGAGGGCCGGGCGCGAGGGGGCACTTGTCGCGGCGGTTGGGGATCCAGTCGCGGTCGGTATCGGTGTAACTGAACCGGCGCGAGATCGTGATGCCGCCGAAGGCGTACCAGTCACGTTTGTTGGCTATGCCGGAGACTTGCACTCCGTCAATTCGGTCGGTTTGCGTGGGGCGCAGGCCCAGTTCGAAGCCGATGAGCCAGTAGCGTCCGATGTCCCACTTGAACCCGCCGCCGAAGTTGTAGACCAGAACGGGCGGGTCGGCGGGCGCGTTTTTGTCGGCCAAAATTCGCTCGGCTGACACGCTTGGGTTCAGTTCGGGCCAGTCGTTGTAGTCGGTTTTCGGTTTAAAAAATGTGTAACCAGCACCGGCAAACAGGTATGGGGCAAAGATTTTGCGGAAACGCCAGCCATTTCGGCGGCGCTTGCCGAAGATGTCCCACTCAAGCAGCAGGCTTGTTTCGTGAAAATCAGTGGTAAACTTGAACGCCCGTTCGGCTCGCCAGGACGGTTCGGTGAAATGCGACTCGTCGCCCGCTATTTTTCCGCCGAGGTAGTTCAGGCGAATGGCAAAGACCGGCCCGAAGTGACGGCGTACCAAGAGGCCGTAGGCGACTTCACGGGTTTTGTAATCGAAATACTCTTTCTCGTTCAGGTCGCCTGCGTAGGCAGTAAAGCCTCCAGCCACGCCGATTTCCCAGGTAGTCTGCGAGACGACGAGCAACGGTGCAAAAAAGAGCAAGGAGAGGAAACAGGTACGTTTCATCTAAAAACCGAAGGCTGAAATATGATTAATAAAAATTTGAACGCGCCAAAAGTACGACGCGTCCGCCTTTGCTTGCAACCTTGCTGCCGTTTCCTGTGAAACTAATCCGAGTTTTGTAGGAAAATTTCCAGTTTCAGGAAAACAGAGGAGTTTTCTTTTAGAGCGTTCCGTTAGGCGCAAACAAAAAAGCCTGTTACTTTTGGCCCGTTATATCAAGTAAAACTGACTGCGCTTTTTTGTCAAATATCATTCCGGCTTTAGCCAAAACAACAATTTAAGCAAACCATGAAAACCGCTCAAGATTTTCTCAACCAAGTTCGCCAACACATCGGCTCCGACGAGACTGCGGAGGCAATCAGACTACTTCAAAACCTGTTGGAAAAAAGCCCGAAACTCAGTGAAGTACTGCTCCAGTCCGCTCGATTGGCTGATATCGCACGCCAGGTTCGCCTCGGCTTGGTTGAGGACAAACAGGCGGCCCTGGTCAAAAACCAAATACGGGCTGGGTTGCTCGAATTGGTGGACGAGATCGAAGCGAAGGAAACGGCGATACCCGAGGTGCGGGAGGAAATCGCGCGGGTTGCAGCCAGTGTAACTATCGTGCAGAACGCCGAAAAAATCTACAACATCGAAAAAATAGACAACGCCAACTTTTCCTAATCCAGATATGAGCACCTCCCCTGCTAACAGCGGCCCGCAAGTGGTCATTCAATCAACCAGCGACGAAACAATCACGCTGAAAGTGAATGGCGAAGTGCGCCAAATCCGCAACCAATTGGATGAACTGAAAGCCCTGCTGCAAGAAAAAAACCAGCAGAACGTCCAGTACGCGGATAAAATTTACAATATCGGCCATATTGACCAGGCCAACTTCGGTTTTATCACCGGAAAAAAAGCCTTCAACGAAACGTTGACCAAACAACTCATTGAGGCGCTCCAGACGAGTAGCCGGCCCGCCCAGATTTTTTTGGAACGCGTAGCCACTACACCCCAGTGGGAAACACAGGTGCGCATCAGCGACAAGGCCAAGGAAATCATTGCGTACAGTTTTGCCGGCGTGATCGGAATCCAGTTGAGCAAGCTCATGGCTATCGGCAAAGAAGACTTTTCGGAAACCAAGCAACGCAAGTACATCGAAAAATGCCTCCAAATCGCTAAAAGAAGTGTGGATCTGATTTGTTTTGCGTTGATCTCAAGAATGTTGGATGCCAAAGCCGAAACGGTTTCCCGACTATCAAGCGACCTGAAAATGGTGCTGCAGAAGCGTTTTGACGAAGCCTTTGAGCCTACACTCGAGGAACAATTCCGCCTGCTGAACGTGCTGCACGCTTTTTTTGGAGACCAGGCAAATGGCCTCGAAGCGCCGATGCCGGAACTGAACAGTCTTGGCCAAGCCTTACAGCAGGGCAGCGACCTGCACCTTACTTTCCAAAACCTACAGGCACTCAACGGAAAATTAGACAAGGGCCAATACGACCTCCTTGACTGTTTTGAGGCCGAAACACAGTTGGCCGCTTTTTTCAAGTATTTCCATTTCCTGGCCAATTACCGCATGGCATCCATCAAGCATATTGGCTACCAACATACCCGCAAAGAAGACCCCCGATACCTCATCCGCTACGCTGCGCTTGGCATTGACAGCAAGGCCAACATTGATGCCGAAAAAATCAACTACTCCGTTGACACCGTTCAAACCGAGGCCGTTCTTTTATACCGGGGCGACAACTACCGGGACAACGTGAACTTGTTTCCGTTCGTGGTTGACTACAACGCCCTCTCTTTTGAACAAGGCTCCAAAATCTGCTTCTACCGATCCCAGGCTATCGCCGATGGCAATTTGGAGTACCTGTTTTTGGAAGACAACAGTATCCTTTCTATTGAAAAAAAGAAAGATTTTCCGCCTCCAGACGCTGATTTCAACGACCTGTTAATAAGCGCAGACAACCGTAAAGCCCTAAACCTGAATAGTGTGGTGAACCAATTTCGAGGAGCCAGAACCTACCTACTGGGTGGCGAACTTAATTTCGACGATCTATAAACCTTGCCCAAATGGCGGAAAAGCGATACCCGTTCAAATTTTTGGATGCCTACGCTCGCGAAGACAGCGATATCTTCTTCGGGCGCAACGACGAGATTGAAAACCTCTACGAGATGGTCTTTCAGTCCGATCTGCTGCTCGTGTACGGAGCCTCGGGGACGGGGAAAACAAGCCTGATCCAATGCGGGCTGGCAAACAAGTTCCAAACCCACGACTGGCTCCCGCTTTTTATCCGGCGAGGCAGCAATCTTAACCAGGCTTTTGCCAACGAATTGGAAACCGCTGGCGGCACTTTGGCCGAGGCGGACAACAACGCACTGGACTGGCTCGACGACGACTTGAGCAACGAGACCAGCGCCTCTGCTGCGACCAAAACGCTGTCGCCACTTGCCCGCCGCCTGCGGGCTATTTATCTGCGCCATTTCAAACCGGTGTACCTCATCTTCGACCAGTTTGAGGAACTCTATGTGCTCGGCGACAAAAAAGAACAGGACAAATTTATCGAGAGTGTTCAGGAGATTTTGCGTGTAGAACAGCCCGTCAAGATCATTATCAGCATCCGGGAAGAGTACCTCGGCTACCTGTACGATTTCGAGCGCGCCGTGCCCGAACTGCTGCGCAAAAAACTGCGCGTGGAGCCAATGAACCTGGACAAAGTGCAAACTGTCATCACCAGCGTAGGCCAACTGCCCAATAGCAACGTGCGCCTCGAAACCGGGCAGGAAGCCGCGATAGCCAATCAAATTTTTGAAAAAATACGCGGCGGTGCCACCTCCCTGACCATTGAACTGCCCTACCTGCAGGTTTTTTTGGACAAACTGTACCTCCATGCCACGGGCGACGAACACCGCCAAGCCGACGCACTGCTCTCCCTGGACACCCTGAAAAAAATAGGCAACATCGGCGACGTGCTGCGCGACTTCCTGGATGAGCAGGTGCTCCTGATCGCCCGCGCCCTCGACCAAAAACCCGATGCCATCTGGCGAATCCTGTCGCCCCTTGTCACGTTGGACGGCACCAAAGAACCCCTGTCTGGCCCCGACCTCTGCAACCGACGGCCCGAAATGGCCCCAGCCCTGATTGACTCCACCCTGCAAGCCTTGGTCAAAGGCCGCATCCTGCGCTTTACCGAACACAACCAACGGTACGAAATTGCCCACGACTCGTTAGCCAAACAAATAGCCGCCAAGCGCAGCGACGAGGAAATCTCCCTGCTCGAAGTGCAGCGTATGATCAAGAGCCAGGTCGCCATGAAGGCCGAAGCACGCGAGTACTTTTCGGAAAAACAATTGGCATTCATGGAGCCATACTTACAAAAACTGACCCTTGGCAACGAGGAAAACACGCACATCGAAAACAGTCGGAAATTTTTGCGGCAGAAAAAGAAAAAGCAACAGCAAAGGAAAAAAGTGACCTACGCATCCATCGCAGCAGCCTTTGTCCTGCTCGCTGCACTGGCGATATGGGCGCTTGGCCAGAAAAAAACAGCGGAGGAATCCCTCGAAAAAGTCGAACGGACAGAGATTGTCAAAAAAGCCGAAGAACTGAAAACGTACGGCGACAGCTACCGCGACTTGCAGAAAGACTCATCGGCTTTGGATACCTATCAGCAGGCTTGGGATACGCTGGATTTCTACCAGTACAAACACCCGGAGCTGAAAGACGAAGAAATTTATCAAGCGCTCAAAAAAATTCTGAACAAATGATCCAGCGATTTCGGCTCCTTGTCCTGCCGCTGCTTTGTGCGGCCAGCAGCGTTCTTTTTGCTCAGCAGGGCGGCGAGTGCCCGGCTCCAAAGTGCGAAAAATACCGGTCTTTTATGGATGCCGGGAGGTCGTTTATGGCAAAGGACAACCTCGACAAAGCGCTCACCGAATTCCAGGCAGCCCAGGTAGCCGCAAGGGCTTGCGACTGCTCAACCAACGCCCCGGCCGATTCCCTGAAAAAGGTATTCGAGGGCCTTAAAAGGCAACGCGACGAGGCAGTAAAAGCAAAAGAACGGGCAGAAAAGGCAGAACGGGCCGCTCGAAAAGCCAAAGAAGAGACTCAGGCGGCGCTGGCCAAGGCCAACAGGCTCATCAACGCATTTTATTTTTACGACGGCAAGTATGCGCTGGCCTACGGGAAAAAAGAGGAAGAAAACGTGTTCTATTTCATTGACAAAAATGGCAACGAGGTGATTCACCTCCTGCAATGGGAAAAAGCGGAACAGTTCGACGACCTGGGCCTGGCAAAAGTAAAAAAATCGGATGAGGGCGAGGACGAACCGTTGGATTATCTGCTTGACCCTTCCGGCAAAAAATATCCGGTAGTGTTTCGAACCGAAGACATAGACGAAACTACTACGGCTCTTGACCTGTCAGGCCAAAAACTCAAGACAATACCGGATGCCGTCTTTGATAACCCCCATCTGGAAGTCTTGCTTTTGAACGAGAACGAATTGAGCAGCCTCCCGCCCAGACTTTCGGAGCTAAAAAACCTGACCGTACTAAACCTAAGTTCCAACAGCCTGTCCGAATTGCCAGATGAGCTCTGGGAGATGAACCGGCTCGCCGTATTGGGCTTGAGCGGGAATCAACTAACGTATTTGGAACCCCAAATTGGCCAGTTGAAAGGCCTCACTATGCTGGACTTGAGAAGCAATGCATTACCATTCCTGCCAGATGAAATTGGGCAATTGGAAAACCTGGAGTGGTTAGAGTTGACCAGCAACGGATTAGGCGAACTCCCAACTACCATTGGACAATTGAATAGCCTGTCTACCCTGGGCCTGTCGGGCAACAAACTGACAGAACTGCCGCCACAAGTTGAGCAGTTGGCCAGTTTGACAAAACTGGACCTGAGCGGAAATGAGTTGACCACCTTGAAAGCCGCCATTGGCGACTTGGAGAACTTAGCCGAATTGGACCTTAGCCATAACATGGTGCGTGAAATTTCGGCACAAATCGGGAAGTTGAAGAAATTGACGAAGTTGAATTTGTGGAACAATAAACTTGTGAAACTGCCGCCAGAACTGTTCAAGTTGACAAATTTAGAAACCCTGGATTTGAGCGATAATCCATTGGAGAACCTGTCGCCTGAAATCAACGGGTTGGTCAATTTGACCTCATTGGACTTGACATCCACAGAACTGACTTCCCTACCCCTTCAAATTGGACGGTTGAAAAACCTGACTTCCCTAACACTGAGCGACAACGAGTTTCGAGAAGTGCCTCCCGCCATTTGGCAGTTGAAATCATTGACTGCGTTGGATCTAAGTGAAACTGGACTATTTGGGATGCTGCCTAAACAAATTAGCAACTTGACCAACCTGACTGTACTCGATCTGAGTAGCAATCAGTTGAGCCTTTTACCAGAGCAAATTGGCGATTTGAAAAACCTGTTGGGCTTGAGTCTGGAAGGCAACTTCATTAAGGAGTTACCTGAACAAATCGGTGAATTAAAAAACCTGCTCGCTCTTATTCTGGGCGAAAATGAACTGAGGGAACTGCCCGCAGGAGTCTGGGATCTAAAAAACCTGATTATCTTAGATTTGAGCGGAAATCAATTAACTGAACTGCCTCCACAAATTGGCAACCTGAAAAAATTACAAGGCATCGTTCTCACTGGCAACCCCTTCACGGAAGATATGGAAGAAGCCGATGAAGAAAAAATTCGTCGGCTTCTCCCAAATAACTGTGAAGTCGAGTTTTGAGCGGGCCTTCCTTCACGCCTCTCCCACCACCACCCGTATCCCGTCCATCCGCTTCACCGTCACCGCCGCGCCTTCTTCAATGGGCTTGCCGTCGTGGCTCAGCGCGATCCATTCCGTGCCGCGGTAGTGTACTTTGCCTTCCCCGTTGGCGGGTATGGCCGCCGACACCGTAGCGCGGTGGCCGACAAAATCCTCGTACTGATCCACAGTTGCATTTTTGCCGAAAATACGCAGGGCGAACCGCCGAAACAGTGCCAGCGAAACCAGCGAAACCAGTGAAAAACAGATCAACTGGCTCGCGGTGCCCGGCGTAATGCCGAGCCAGGTCAGCAGGGCTGTGACCGCCGCTCCGGCGGCGAGGAACATGAAAAAAAACGAAACCGTAAGCAGCTCGAGAATCAGTGCTCCTGCGGCGATGATGACCCACCATTGGGTTGCTCCTAAAAAGTCCATTATGCCGTTATTTTTTGTCCGATTGTTGTTTTACTACCGACATCGCGCCGGCAATCATGGATGCTATGTCGCCGAAATTGGCGGGCAGGATCAGCGTATTGTTCGTGCGGGCCAGGTTGCCAAACTGCTCCACCAATTGCTCCGCTACGCGCAGTTGTACGGCCTCGAAGCCGCCTTTTTCCTGCGTAGCGTGCGCCACCTTGGTGAGCGCTTCTGCCGTAGCGGAGGCCACAGCCCGTATGGCTTCGGCCTGACCGTTGGCCTCGTTGATCTGGCGTAATTGCACGGCCTCGGATTCCAGAACTACCTGTTGCTTTTGGCCCTCGGCCACGTTGATCGCCGACTGCTTTTCGCCCTCAGACTGGAGGATGCGGGCGCGTTTTTCGCGCTCGGCCTGCATTTGTTTTTCCATCGCATGCAGCACCGACTGCGGCGGCGAGATGTTTTTGATTTCGTAACGCAGGATTTTTACCCCCCAGCCGATAGCGGCTTCGTCAATGGCGTTCACCACTTGGCGGTTGATGGTGGAGCGTTCCTCGAAACAGCGGTCAAGGTCAATCTTGCCTACTTCGGAGCGCATGGTCGTTTGGGCCAATTGCGTCACCGCAAAGAGGTAGTTGTTTACACCGTAGGAGGCCGTTTTGGGGTCCACGACCTGGAGGAAAATCACCCCGTCTACCTGTACCTGCACATTATCCTTGGTGATACAAATCTGCTCCGGGATGTCATAGGCTTGCTCCTTGAGGCTGTGTCGGTAGGCGAGGCGGTCGAAAAAGGGAATGATGAAATTGATACCGGGGGCCAAAACTGCGTAAAACTTGCCGAGGCGCTCCACCACGTATGCGGTTTGCTGGGGCACGACTTTGATGGCCGACATGATGACCAGAATGGCCAAAACTGCGATTATAATAAGTGGTGTTGTCATTTAAAAAAACGATTTGGTGAAACAAACCCGATCCGGCGGGATCGGGAAATGCACGGCCAAGGTACTGTTTTTCCGTGCGGAAGCGCAAGGTTCATTCCAGTGATTTCAGCAGGCATGCTTTTTCGGTCAACGCCGCTTTTTGCTCGATTTTAGTACGAATAGCCCGCCTACGCTTTTGAATTTGCACGGTTGACGAGGGCGCTGCGGTATCTTTAGCAGAAGCGAATCTGCTTGCAGGGACCACATCAAATCATTCTTGATATAGCATCGCAGAAAGGCGTAGGTTTACGTCGGCTTACCGAATACCTTGAGTATGAAGGGCCATTTGATTAATCTTATTCGAACAAACTCGGTCGCACTTATGAAAAGAACCTCCACCTATTGGGGAGCCTTCCTGTTATTTGGTTTCCTGATTCTTGTCTCCTCCAACTTACATGCTCAAATTGATCGAAGGCTCAGCGTACAAGGCCTTTTGAAAAAAGCCAGCGGCGTAGCGGTAAACGACGGAACCTACACCATTACCTTCAAATTGTACGATCAGGAAACAGACGGCACAGCCTTGTGGACCGATGTTGATACCGTCGAAGTGAGTAGCGGGATTTACAGCGCTACACTGGGACGCCGACCGGCAAATTCGCTCGATGCGTTGTCTTTCAATCAAATGTACTACCTCGGCGTTACGGTTGGTTCCACCGAACTGACGCCGCGCACCCCGCTGACTTCAGCGCCTTATGCGCTGTCGCTCGTCGGTACGACCAATAAATTTCCCAGCAGTGGAGCCATACGCGCCGATAGCGCCCGTGTGGCGACCAATCTTGCCGTAGGCACGGATTTTCCGACTACCCACACGGTGGTAGTCACCGGCGGTTTTCTGGCCCTCGGCGGTACGCCCGGCACCAACGGTGCCAACAACAACGGCTATGCCTTTGAGGGAAACAGCGGCGACAAGGATAGCGGCCTGTTCTCTACCGCCGACGGGAAAGTTGCCCTGCACGCCAACAATTCTGAGGCGCTGGCCGCTACACCCGGCGCAGCGACCACCACCGGAAGCCTGTCGGCCAATAGCGTAGCCATAAACGGCACCGGAAACGTATCGTACAACGGGCAAGGCACCTGGCGGCTGGTAGCAGCCGATTACTTCGAGGCTGGCGACAACAATGATTGGCAGTTCTCCAACCCGGACGCGAGCTCATCGGCTGGCGCCTGGAAAAACGCGGTTGCCGGCGATGCCACTGCGGTCAATTACAACGACATCGCCGGCTGGGTAATCAGACCGGGCAACAACGACCAGGTGTTTAAAAAGCAGTTCAACCCGGGCGGCTCGTTCAACTACATCAAGGTGGTATTCAAGTTTTTTGCCATCGGCAACTGGGATCATGGAGACGGAGCATCTGCCGGTTTCGCCGCTTTTTCGAACAATCCTACCGGCTCCGACATCCGAATCGGCTGGGACTGGCATCCGCAGTTCCACTCCGGTACGTTCAACTACGATAATGACCCGTTCCGAGCAGCCAGTAGTTTTGATCCAACCCCCGCCAACGTATCCGATCAATGGACCACGGGCGAAATGATCGGCAGGCACTCCGGCCCGTTCTGGGTGTTTTTCGGCTATGCCAATAATGAAAACGCGGACGGTGAAAACTTTGCCGTGGGCGGTATCGAAATATGGGTCAAGTGACAGTAGCGCCACACCAGTTATCCAGACCATCCAGGTTCCCGCCGCGCTTGGTGTTTTCACCAAGCACACTCGCAC
>JBEBHD010000092.1:0-17217 GCA_040080915.1 Saprospiraceae bacterium | reverse complement strand
GACTAATCTGTAAAGATTTCCGAAACATAAAGGGTCAAATATCTCGTAAACACCATCATTCGATTTACGATACCGGGAACGATTCGTTTTGGTTGTAATTTCTGTGCATGGAAATACTCAAAAATTTTCATCACACAAAAACGCATCGTTTATGTCTCGAACAAATCTGATTTCAGCGTCACTTTCGCCGGAGAAGAAAACCGAAATACTGCAATGCCTCTCCGAGGTACAAAGCAGCCTCGGCTTTTTGGTCAATCTCAGCACGGCCGACAAAAAACGCCTCACGAAGATGGGGTTCCGGTCAATAGGTTATGTGGACAATTGCATCACGGCATTCGACAGCAACAAGCAACTGCTGCCCGGCAGCATTGACCAGGATGAACTGAAACGGGACCGGGCACTGTACGACAGCCTGAGCACCATCGCCATGATTATAGAAAATCTTGATGAGGGCCTTCAGGACACCATCGCTGCCCTCGGTCACGACCTGATGGTCAATTGCAACGACGGATACGCCTTCCTCAAGCGCAGCAGCCAACGCGATGTTGGCATCAAGTCGGCTACCGAAAGCATCGGCCGCCGTTTCCGGGGGCAGGGCACCGGGGCAAAAACCGTTGAAGCGGCCTAACCTATTTCATACGAACACAAACAGCGCGTTTCGGAGCTATCCGGGACGCACTGTTTTTGTGTGCCATTCCCCCACGAGTGCGAGGTATACCTCACGTCGCCAAGTTTTCAGCATGACGTATTGGTTTTCATGCTGAAAACTTGGCGACGCGCGGTATATAAATTTCAGTTGCCGCTTGCAGCCCGGCAACTGAAATTTATACACGCTCTAAATCGCGCCTTTAGTGCCGCCCCAACAGCTCCCCTTCCCCGGGAAAATGCCGCCAGTGGTACTGTCCCACCACGGCCCCGTCTTTCAGTACCACCAAGCCCGGATTGGAGCGGATGATGGTTTTGAGCAGCTTGTCGTCGCCGTGGTAGAACGGGTACTTGGCACCCACGTTGGCACGGAACAGTTCGGCCGATTCCAAGTCTTGGAATGTATTGATCGCGTACACTTTCCAGCCCGCCTTTTTGGCCGCTTCGGCCAACGGGTTGATCTGATTTCGGAACAGGTCGCCGTACCAGGCATCCGGGATGTAGATGTCCCGTTTCACTTTTTGGGGCGCTATTTCCGCCACGCGCGGCTGGATTTGCAGGGAGTCCACACCGATACGCAAGGTGTCGTAGGCCCAGGTTGTATCCTGCACGATAATGGTCTCGGTCGTTTTTTGCCCGTAAAACTTGTATGCAACTACCATGAGGCTGTAGCCCTTCTCGTTCAGGATGTCGTCGGTCACAGGGCCGTTTTCGCTTTCCACGGAGAAGTCGCTCACCTTGGTTTCTTCGATGGTGACGCGCTTGCCGTCCTTTTCGATGAACGGATCGGTCTTGATCTGGTCTTTGATTTTCCAGCCCTGCTCCTTAGGGTATTTGGCTACCAATTCTTTGTACTTCGACATGGGGATCATCGCTTTTTCCACCTTGCCGGTGTTCGCGTTTTCCATCACCCAACCGATGATCTCGATGTTGCCCCGGGCTTCTTCCTCTAAGGCTTTGCGCTCGCGGATGTTGGCCCCAATTTTGAACGGACGGAAGTCAACCACAGGCAAGTCGTAGTAGGTATTGCGCAGGCAAAACAGCAGGGAAAAGAGCGTCACGCCAAGGGTCAGGATGTTGCGGCCCTTGGGTGTGAACAGCTGGTGTTTGTTTTTGCTGCGGAACAAAAAGATCAATGCGGGCACCATCAGCGCTACGTCCTTGAAAAAGGACACTCTGGGATCTAACTTGATAAAATCCCCGAAACAGCCGCAGTCGGTCACGCGCATTTGGGTTTTTACGTATGGCCCCCATTTGGCAAAATCGAAGAAATTGGCCTCGGCGGGCACGAAGCCCGTGAGGTAGGTAAATCCGGTGAGGGCGGTGAAAAACAGCACAAGGAGGAAAAACAGCCAGGCCGTGAGGCGGCGGCTGTAACCGAGGATAAGCATGACACCAAGGGCGATTTCCAGCACGATCATGCCGATGGCAAATCCCGCGCTGTACTTGGACAGCACCGGAAACAGGGGCGCCAGACCGCCGAACATATTTTGCAGCCCGGCGAACGTATTCTCGAAGGCCACAAAATAGTCCTCCATTTTGTACGCCGTGCCGATGGGGTCAACGGCCTTCACCGCACCGGAGAAGACGAACCATACGCCACAGAAGTACTGGAGAAAAGTCAGGAGAAGGTTGTCGGTTTTTTTGGCCCAACGGGTCAGCGTTGTGAGCGCGAGCGCGATGATGGCGAAGGAAACGATCAGGGTAGGAAGTGATGTCACTTTTATAATGATGAATGATGAATGAAAAATGATGAATGACCTACGGCGGTCATGGCGGCAAAGGTAGCGGTTTGTCGTGTTTGTGTGCGGTGGCGCGGGTTAACGAAGGCTAAATGGTCTCCACGTAGTTCAGGTCTTCTTCGAAGGTTTCCTTCATGCCGATAAGCGCCAAAAGGGCGATGGCAAGGCAAACAGTCCCAATGACGGCGGCGGCAGGCAAAACGCCGCCCAACATGGCCGGGCCTTTCAGCCACTTAAAAGAGGCACCGATTGGCACGAGCATGCCACGGGCGAAATTGGGCACCGACGTGGCCACTGTGGCCCGCAGGTTGGTTCCGAACTGCTCGGCACCGATGGTGACAAAAATCACCCAAAAACCGACCGACAGGCCCAACAGGAAATGCGCCGCATAAAACGACGTGGGTGTGGAAAATCCGGCGGCCAGATAGTAAGCCACGGCTGCCGCATCAAGCAGCAGGAATATCCACATGACTTTCAGGCGGCTGCGGAGGTATTGGCTGAGCAGGCCGGAACCGATATCGCCGAGGATGAGGCCGGTGTAGCAGGCGGCTATCGCGTTGCCGCCTGTGATGCCGGTCAGGCCTTTTGCTGCTCCAAACTCAGGTGCCAGCGTGACCAACACGCCCACAACAAACCAGGTGGGGAAGCCGATGAGCAGGCACCGGGCAAACCGCGAAAAGCGGTTCCAGTTGGTAAAAAGTGCCAAAAAATTGCCCCGGCTGACGTGCGTGTCGGCCTGCATCTGCCGGAAAAGGCCGGACTCGTTGACGCTGATACGCAGCAAGAGCAGCATCAGTCCCAGCCCGCCGCCGATGAAAAAGCACACGCGCCAGGGAAAAAACATGTCAATTACCCAAGCCAGCAGGGCGCCGCTGAGGCCCACTGTGGCCACGATCATAGTGCCGTAGCCGCGTTTTTCCTTGGGCATGCTCTCGGCCACGAGGGTGATACCGGCACCGAGCTCGCCAGCCAACCCAATGCCTGCGATGAAACGGTACAGGGCGTAGTCGGTGGCGGAAGTGGCAAAACCGTTGAGGATATTGGCGAGAGAGTACAGAGCTATGGAAAAGTAGAGCACCCGGACGCGCCCTTTTTTGTCGCCCAGCACGCCCCAGAGCAGGCCACCGAGCAACATGCCGGCCATTTGCCAGTTGAGCAGGGAGATGCCCGTGTCGGTGAGCGCCTGGCCGGTAATTCCGAGGTCTTGCAGGCTTTTCACCCGCACAAACCCGAACAGGAGCAGGTCGTAGATGTCAACAAAATAGCCCAACGCCGCCACGATGACGGCGGCGTTGAGCAGGGAGACTGGCTTTTCTGTTTGCATATCAATTCTTGAAGTGCGGCTCTGAATTTTTTCCGCCCCCCTTCACCACTTCGAGCCGTTTTTTGAGCTCGCCGGAGGTTTCGAGGTCGTCCTTGCGGGCAAAAATCTCGGAAAGGGCGATGAGCGTGTTCGTGTCGTTCGGGTTCAGGTTCTCTGCCTTTTGAAAGTGCGGCAGGGCCTCGTCGAACAGCGCCATGATGTCCTTTTGAATTTGTTGATACTTTTTCATGGTGGCGGGCGAGTAGTCGTCTTGGGGCAGGGCGTTCAGTTCCTGCGTGCGTGCGGCGGCCTTGTTGTAATACAGGGCACCGAGGGCATAGTGGGCATCGCCGCTTTTGGGGTCCACGCTCTGGGCTTTTTCGTAGTTGCGCTTGGCCTCGGCGAAGTACTCGGCGGCCTTTGCGTCGTTTTTGGCTGTTACTTCGCGCTGGTACAGGTTGTCGTACACGCTGCCGAGCGTGACGTACAGGCTTACGTTGGTCGGCTCTTGCTCAATGGCCTGTTTGAGCCGGCCGATGAGCTCTTCCAATTTGCCCTTTTGCAGGTAGGCGTTGATTTCTGCGAACAAGAGGGTAGGGTCGTTGGGGTATTTTTGCCGGCCTTCGGCCAAAATTTTGTCTGCAGCGGCCTCATCCTTGGCTTCCAATTTGAGGTTGTACAGGCCCTCGTAAATGGCTGCTTTGGCGTTGCCGGTTTTGTACAGTTCGCCGTAGTATTTTTCCGCATCGGCGTTGCGTTTGGCCATTTGTGCCGAATACGCGGTGTAGAAAATTTGGTTGTCGCGCATTTCAGCATCGTCCAGCAGGCTTTTCTGCTTTTCGGTGCTGAGCGTTTGGTGGCTTTTCAGCACGGCCTCGAACGACCGAAACGCTTTTTCGTACTCATTGGCCTCGAACTTGGCGACACCGATATTGATCAGGTGGCCTTGCACTTCGGTCATGCCTTTCACCGCGTCGGCCTTTTCGTACTTTTTGGTGGCCAGGTCATACGCTTTTTGAAAGGCATTGTATGCTTCGAGCGCGTCGTTGTCGCCACTGAGGGTCGCCTTCGGGTTGATCATGCGCATGGTCATGTCCCGCTGCAGGATCGTGTTGTAGATGTCACCGCGCGTTTGCCAAGCCGAAACGGTGGCCTGCACCTCGGGCGAGGCCATGGCTTGGTCAACCTTCGTCTTGGCCTCGTCCAATTTGGCTGCGCTGCCCTGGGGGTCCATGTTGTAGCTCGTCAGGGCGCGACCGGCCTGTTTGGCAAGTTTTGGCCCGTCTTCCTGGGCGTGGGAAATACTGGTTGCGAGGAGGAATGTGAAAAGCAGGAAAAACGAATTTTTCATCATTGAAAGAGTTTTAAATTTTTGAAAGCGCCCCTTGGACGCAGGTTTTATCGGTTGATACATTCCGTTTTGGGCAAATGCCGGGCAAAGGTAGGTTGTTTGACCAAAAACATTTAACACCGTGCGTTTAAACCCAAGTCAACGACTCCGGTCTATGCTGCCGTTTTTCAACCGGTTGAACACACAGAACAAACACTATTTTTTTCACCGAACAAATTCTTTGACAGAAATGAAAAATGCACGTTTTCTGCTGATTGCCCTCCTGATGGGCGCTACGTACTTCCAGTCCTGCAAAAAAGACGACGACATTGACCTCGTATCCAGCGAGGACCTGGCCATGAGCGAGGATTTTTCCGAACAAATTGACCTCGCCGCCGATGTGGCCGTGGAAGAGCGTGGCGGCGGCGGCACCTGCCCGACGGTGACACTGGCCCAGCCTTGGGGCACTTGGCCGAACACGATCACCATTGACTACGGAACTACAGGCTGCACCGGCCCCAACGGCGACCATTTCCTGAAAGGCAAGATCATCATCACCCAGACCGCCGACATGTTCACGCCCGGTGCCGTGCGTACCAAAACCTTCGAGAATTTCTTCGTGGACGATGTGCAGGTATCCGGCACCAAAACCCGTACGAACAACGGCAAAGACACCGCGGGCAATTGGTCGTTCACCAAAACGGCCACCGACATGAAACACCTGTACCCCGATGGCACATCCACCACCTGGAACCGCACACATACTGCCACGCTGATCGAAGGCGGCAACACACCGACGCACTGGGACAACGTGTGGAGCGTAACCGGCAGTGCCTCCGGCACCAACCGCAACGGCAAGACCGTGACGGCTACGATTATCGAACCGCTGATCAAAAAAGCGCTCTGCCGCTGGATTTCCGAGGGCGTGGTGGAACACACCCGCGACGGCAAAACAGCCAGCCTCGATTTTGGAAACGGAACCTGTGACCGCTTCGGACAGCTCACCCTGCCCAACGGCGACACCGTGACGATCAAGCTCCGCAAGTAAATCCGCTTGAGGCGTGTGGCTTTTCACCATAGATTCTCACAGATTTTTTCGCGGATAAATCTGTGTGAATCTGTGCGAATCTGTGGTGAAAACCGGCTCGCTTCAGGCAGTTACACGGGGGCAATGTTGCTCGCATTGAAAAATGCGCGGTAATATTGCCCCCGTTCTTTTTCAAAATTCGCTTTTGTCTATGCCTGTGCCGCGCAAATACCTGATCTGGATTTACTCCGCTCGTATTCTTATGATGCCTGTGATCTACCTCGTGCTCGTCTTTGCGCACGGTTGGCTCTCCGATTGGCAACCGGAAGGGCAAACTCGGTTGTTGCCCAGAGGCGGGAAGTACATAGAAATTGCCGAACAAGACACCGTCCTGTCGTTTTTGGCCTGGAATATTGGTTATGCCGGCTTGGGGGCCGAGTCCGATTTTTTCTTCGACGACCAAGGTATCTGGTACTCCGGCAACAGTATGATTCGCCCGCCCCATGCGCTGTCGGCCCAAAATATGACCGGTATCAAACGCACACTGGCAGACACCAAGGCCGATTTTGTTCTTTTGCAGGAGGTAGACGAAATCGCTGACCGGAGCTATCGGGTGGATCAACACCAAGCTTTCCAACAAGTGCTTCCCGAATACTGGAACACATTTGCCAAAAATTACCAATGCAGCCGGGTGCCCATCCCGCTCTTGGAGCCGTGGAATGCCTACGGCGCGGTAAACAGCGGTTTGGCTACCTATTCCCGCTTTCAATTTCGGACGGCCACGCGCCAGCAACTGCCCGGCAAATACCCTATGCCCGACCGGATGTTCCAACTCGACCGGTGCGTAGCCCTGCACCGGTACGCACTGAAAAACGGCAAGCAGTTGGTCGTCATGAACGTACACAACGCGGCCCACGACCCCGGCGACAAGATCAAGACCATCCAGATGAAATACTTGCGCGACCACGCCGTGGCCGAATACCTGCGCGGTAACTACGTCGTGCTCGGCGGCGACTGGAACCAGTGCCCGCCCAATTTTCGCTTCGATACGTTCATGCCAGGCAACACCCAGGGGTACCACCAAGGCAACGTACCGGTAGACTTGTTTCCCGAAGACTGGCGGTTTGCCTACGACCCGTCTGTGCCCACCAACCGCAAATGCCGCGACCCGTACATGCGCGGAAAAACCTTCGTAACGCTGATTGACTACTTCCTCGTTTCGCCGAACGTGCAAGTGCGGGCGGTCAAATGTGTGGACCAGCAGTTTCAGTTTTCTGACCACCAGCCCGTGAGGATGGAAGTGGCGTTGCTCTAACATGGTGTAAAATTTACACACCGTAAAACTGGCCTTTTGTGACCGAAGCCTATACCTTTGCGCGGCCTTCGGAAAAGCCTCTTTTTTTTTAAACCGCAACCGATTTCAACATGACAAAGAAACGCATCGCTATCAATGGTTTTGGCCGCATCGGCCGCCTCACATTTCGCAACCTGCTCAAAAAATCCAACGTGGAAGTGGTGGCAATAAACGACCTCACCGACAACCACACGCTCGCGCACCTGCTGAAATACGACACTATGCACGGCCAGTTCGAGGGAACGGTGGAGGCGGGCGACGGTCACCTGCTCGTCAATGGCCAAAAAATCAAGGGTTTTGCCATGAAAAATCCCGCCGAGTGCCCGTGGAAAGACCTCGACGTGGACACGGTGCTCGAATGCACCGGCATTTTTCTCGACCGCGAAAAAGCGGGGCTGCACCTGCAGGCCGGTGCCAAGCGGGTCATCCTGTCGGCTCCGCCCAAAGCCGACGACGTGCCCACGTTCGTGATCGGTGCCAATCACCAGGACATCAAAGACTCGGACACGATCTTGTCCAACGCTTCCTGCACCACCAACTGCCTCGTGCCCATGGTCATGACTTTGGATCAGGCTTTCGGTATAGAGCAACTGTTTATGAACACCGTCCACGCCTATACCGCCGACCAAAACCTGCAGGACGGCCCGCACCGCGACCTGCGTCGCGCCCGCGCTGCTGCACAGAACATCGTGCCCACGAGCACCGGAGCGGCAAAGGCTGTTATACTCGTGGCCCCGCACCTGAAAGGGAAAATCGCGGCACAGTCCATGCGGGTGCCCGTGGCCACCGGCTCCATCACCGACTGCGTGTGCGTCATCCGAAAAACGGCCACGGTGGAAGAGATCAATGCCGTGTTCAAAGCCGCAGCGGAAACCCACCTCAAGGGCATTTTGGAGTACACCTCCGACCCCATCGTCAGCAGCGACATTGTACGCAACACGCACTCCTGCATTTTCGACTCCGGCCTCACGCAGGTCAATGGAAACATTTGTCGGATCGTAGGCTGGTACGACAACGAGGCCGGGTACTCGGCGAGGCTGGCGGATTTGTGTGCGATGGTTTGAGGAGCATCCCTACAGGCGAGCATTGATTACAAATAATTCGCAGGCTCGGCGGTATCGGGGTTTTGGTTTTGCAATATGAGGTAACTGTTTAGCCAGCCCCGTTAGGCATTATTGATCATTGAACCTTCTGCCAACCGTTGCGCCGCATCGCTGCTGCGGGCGAGCACGTCCCGGTACACCTCCTCGATTCGCGCCGCAACGGCCTCCGAGTCCAAGCCCAGTTCCACGATGCGTTCGCGGCCTCGGGTGCGGGCGGAAAATGTCAGGGCGAGGTGCAGTTTTTCGGCAAAAACCGCCGGATCGTACGAGCTCACGTGGCACCCGGGCGTATCACCCAGTATCCAGGCGGCATCGCCGGCGGGTGTGGTCACGATGGGGCAATTGAGGGTCATGGCTTCTTTCACCACGTTAGGTGAGCCTTCTCCGAACGAACAGAGCGTGAATACATGCACTGAGTTGAGGTACTGCACCACCTTGTCGTGGGTCACAGGGTAGGGGTTGAGCAGTTCCACGTCCTGCCGGTTCAGCAGCCGCACGGCTTCCCGCACGAGTGTTATGTTTTTGTTGGAATCCGCTGGATTGCCGAGGAACAGCACGTATTTTTTTTCGGTCTGAAGGCCCAATGTGGCGTGGCAACCGCCGGGAACGAGTTGGAACTGGTCGAGCCGAACACCGTTGGGAATGACGTGGGAAATGTTTTTCCGCCAAACCACCCGCGCCAAATCGGGCGCTTTGGAAATGACCGCCCGCACGAATGGCTGCAACAGCCGGGTCATCAGGATCGGGATGCGGCTTTTCCACTCGATGCGGCCCTCTCCGGTGAAAGTGCCCTGCGCGTCGTCGCCCATGAGCGAGACCACCACGGGCACCCGCCCCATCGTGGCCAGCACTGCCACCCAGCCGCACAGGGAATAGTGCGCGTGAATAAGGTCGTAACGGGTGGTTTTCAAGTGCTTGCGCAGCGGGGCGATGTTTTTGAGGTAGTTTTTCATGCCCTTCCCCTGAATGGGAAAGTAATCCACCTCCATGCCGCGGGCACGCAACGAATCGGCTTGGGCTTGGGTGAAGGGCGAAACGGGGAACTGTTTGGAGTTTCCGCTGAAAACGAACAGGATTTTCATGGGTGTACGCCAGCGTGTGTTTCGGACAGGATTTCGATGACGTGCTCTACCCGTGCGGCAAAACACTCAATGCGGTTGAAATCGCCCGGCTCGAACACCCACGACCCGCCGATGCGGCGGTAGCGCCCGGGCTGCCCGTCCACGAGCATTTGGTACGGGTCGGACTGGCCAAAAATGCACTGCATTTCGTTGACGAGGTAGCCGCCGCCGGGTGCCTCGAACATATCCACGGCTTGAGAGAGGAATCCGCGCCGATCGGTTATTTCTTCCACAAAATCAAAGAGTTCGAACGGTGGGTTGTCGTAGCCTTTGAGTAGGCTGCCGCTGGCCTTGTCGCCTTTCACGAGTTTTTTATGGGCAAAAAACGAGTCGCCGATGCGCACGGCACGCCACTCGAAATCGTGCGGGATATGCTCCTGCAAGATGACAAAATCCTTCTGCACCTCGGAGCGCTGGAACTGGTACTGCTGGAGTTTCAGGCGGAACTCGGCGGGGTTGAGCAGTTTTTTTAGCACGCGCCCGGCGAAGCCTTTTTTGCGCCACTTGGGGCCTACATTGAGCGAGGTGCCTTTGCCGGAGAAGGAGTTTTTGACATACTCCACGGCGGCCTCTCGGGATTTGACGATCGTGACCCCGCTGCCGCCGCCGCCGATACTGGTCTTGCCCACGAGGGGAATCTTGGACTTCTGCACAAAATCCAGCGCCTCGTCCTCGTAGTAAAAAACCCAAGTCTTCGGGTGCGGTATGTCGTTGGCTTCCAACCAGTAGGCGAGGTATTTTTTGTTTTCGTACACCTGTATTTCCTCGAACGAGGGGTATATCGGGATGCCGAGCACCTTGTTCAGGATGGTGATGCGCTCATCGTACAGGATACGGAACGGCGTGCTCCAACCGGGCGGTGTGGCGAGCATGGCATCAAAATGGCCCGCACGCATGCGGCGGAGCCAGTCGCCCCGGGTGATGTCCACCGTCTGCCATTCCACGAGGGGGGCGTGTTCGGCGCAAGCGTGCTCCCAGAGGAGGTGGTCGTCGGGAACTTCGTTTTGAAGGATGGCAAGTCGCAGTTTTTGCATGTGCTAAAAGATTTTGGATTAAGAGCGCTCAGTATGACAAAAGCGGCTTTGCACCTTGCGATGCGAAGTATACTAAATTTAGGTGATCAGTTTTTTGAACAGCCGCGACTTCAGCAGCCGGGGGCGAATTTTGTCGTTGTAATACAGGTGTGCTTCTTGGTGTTCCCGCATAAAATGCACCATTTTGCTGCGCAAGATGAACGGAAAGTTGTGCGGTTGGGAAATGAATATCTGGTTGAGCGGCAGTTCCGACTTGGAGAACTGGTACTTATACTTTTCCCCGCCGTCGCCAAATTCCATCTTGGTCATGCCCTTGTCTGCCATCCACTTTCCAATCAGGTTGATGATAATGAGGCCGGGGCTTTGTTTTTCGTACTCGGGGTCGAAGGTGGTGGAATGGTGTACGAGGTACCCGTTTTCGATCACTGCCACCACGAAGCCGATTCGTTTGTCGTTCAATTTTATGGAAAAACGCACCATGACCCCATCGGCAATCCAAGCCTGCAAGCACGATTTGTAAAAATCGCGCTTTTCGGTTGAGGTGAATTGAGACGGCGTCGAGGTGTCTGCCCATCGCCGGATATGGGCATCGTAGTACTCTTCAAGCCAATGATCCAAGTCTTCATCTTTTTCATAAACCTCGAACTGCACCGTGCCCATGTCCTTCAACCGATTTAGTTTTTGCCGAAGTTTTTGTTTGTTCGTTGATTGAAACAGAGCTTCGGGGGTGCTTTCTTCGAGAACGAGGCATGGGTTGTACTTGGTCACCTGCCAGAAGAGGTTGCTTTGCTTCAGGGTTTGCATAAAGATATCAATATAAGAGGTCCAGAACGGTTGGTTGTTCAATCGGACGCTCCATTTTCTGGTCTCAAATTCTTCCACCAATCGTTTGAAATAGCGCTCTGTTTCCTCAGGCGTGATGGATCTGTCGAGCATAAAAAAGTTATGATCCGTTTTCATGTCCGTGAGGAAATGGTAGGTATTCCCTTTTTTGTAAAAAAAAGTGGCCCCGATTAACTTGTCGCCCCGGTAGCATTTAAATGTGGCCAGAGAACCGAGTGCAAGGCTTGACAGGTATTTAATAAAATGGGGAGACTTAAAAGAGGATCGGTATTGGCTGTTTTCCCAGAGGTGTTCGTAGGCTTCCCAAAAAGGTTGGTTGGGTGCTGCAAAATCGAGTAAAAATTCCAACATGGCGTGTTTTTATTGCGCACGTCAGCCTCTAAAGGCCAAGTGCAGATGATCAGATGCTTCGGATTATTAGGCCCAGCCCGATTGCTTCACGTTAGGAGGCAAGAACCAATGCGAACTGTTCGTCGGCCAAAAAGTATTCTACTTGGTTGAAACAGAGTGACAACGACATGAACACCGCTGCCCGCCGTTTCAGATTGAGGTAAAAGGGCTTCAGTCGGTTTTGGTACAGGCTGAACATCCCCGGGTTTTCGCGTACCACTTTTATTGCCAGTGTTTTCAAAATGAAACGCAGGTTGGTTTTTCGGGAAAGAAAAACCCGGCGCAACACCTGTTCCCTGGATGCTACTTCGTATTTGTAGGCCTCGTTGCCGTCGCCGAAATCAAGCGTGCTCAGCCCTTCGCCCACCATCCACGATGCGATAAAATGGATAAGTGCCTTTCCGGGGCTGTACTTGGCATAATCCGGGTCGAACGTGGTGGCATGAAAAATCAATGACCGTTCTTCCCGCAAACCGATGGCAAAGCCGATCCTTCCATCACGAGAATTGATGGAAAACCGGACCAATACGTTATCCCTGCTCCAGGCTTGCAAACATCCGAGCAGAATTTCACGACGCTTGGCATCTAAAAAACTCGACGGTGTTGATGTATTGTTCCAGCGTTTGACATGCGCCCGGCAATACGCTTCGGCCCAGGCTTCTAGTTCGTTGTCGTCCTCGAATACTTCAAAATCCATTCCTGTTGCCTTGCTCACCCGGGTAGCGTAGTAACGAAACTTGCCTGAATTTTCCACACGCTGAAAAAGCGCATCAGGAGTTTCGGCTTCCGCAACCGGGCACACCGAATAGTCGAGATTCATAGCGTACAACGGGCTTTTTTTTACTATTGCCTCGAATTCACTCGTGTAATCGGCCCAAGCGGGTTTGTGGTTGAGCATGAGCGCCCAGTTCTCCCGCTCTACAGTTTCGAGCAGGTGTTCAAAGAAACGGCGTGTTTCGTCGGGTTTCAAATTCCGGTGAAGCACGAAAAAGTTGGCATCGGTCTTTATGTCGCTGAGAAAAGAAAAATGCTCCTTGTCTCGCTTGAACAGGGCCGCGCCAAGCAGCTCGCCATCGGCACCTGCATATTGAAAAACAGCCACGGCGCTGGCCTGCTTTTCGGCATAGTATCGCAGGATGCTCGGCGACTGGAATGGCGAGCGGTGCTTACTGTTCTCCCAAAGCCGGGTGTATTGCTCCCAAAAGGCAGTGTCTGGTAATCGGTACTGGATTGAAAAACTCATACGGTCTGGAATGGTGCGATCGGTTTGACAGATTTGGCTGCAGCCGACCATCCGGCTGCGACCGAAAAATAGTGAATGGTTTTTTCCAAAGACAGGCTTCCTGGGGCGCTGGCTTCAATATGCTGGGCGATACCGGACTGTAGCAGTACTTGGTGCTCGTTGGCCCGGATACGCTGGGCCAGGTCGCGCTGGTATTTTCGGAAGTAGGTTTCCACGGCATTGGAGTCGCCGGTCTCGCGGCGCAGGAATTTTTGACGGGCTACACGCGCCAACAGCAACGGGTGCCGCCAAGCCTCCAGCACGTCGGCGGGGCTGTAGCCTTTGTTGGTTTGCATGTGGTACAATTGCTCGTCGGTGCGGCGCAGGAAGGCGGAGTAAAATACCTGTCCTTTCATACGCCGGTTTTTTTGCTTGTCAAACAGCCGTGCGTGCAGGCCTGACCACATTGTTTTGTTCAGCGCTTCAAAAAAACGCAGCGACAAATACGGCGTGCGATTGCGCAGCAGATGGCTTTGCATCACCAATTCCGGGCCAAAATACTTGCGAAATATCTCCTCGAGGACAAAACAGTAAAACTGCTGGTTGAGGTCGAGGTCGGAGCGGGCGTGCAGGAACCGCTCGAGGTCGGCGATAAGGGCATCCATTTCGGTGCGGAAAAACGCGGAGGCCTGCCGCCCGGCCGTTTGGCGCAGAAAATCCTTCCATGAGGCATCGGGCGTTTGGAACACCCGAATGAGCGCTTCGGTCATCATCACGCCCGGCTGGTGCATGGCCCGGAAGAGCTCGCTGCCGAAATTGCCGGTGAGGATGTATTTCTTCTTTTGCGCCAGCGCCTGGGCCGCGTAGTGGTAGTGTGCGCGGCCAAAATTGCCGTTGTATTCCGACAGTTGCATGAACGCCTGCGCCGACTTCAGGGCATGGTCGTGTACGTATTCTTCGTCCAATTTGATGGGCCAGTACCGGATGCCCATCTCTTTGGCCTGTTCGGCTGGAAAGGTCACGTCGCTTTCGCCGGGCATACCGAAACTGTATGTCACAAAGTCCACGCGCCCGGTTTTGCGGGCTGCGGCCACAAGGGTGCGCCCGTCGAAGCCCCCGGTGAATGAAACGGCGAATGGCTCGTCCGGCAGAAACAGTTGGCACTCGTTTTCGAAAATCTCGGCCAGCTCGTCCAGTACGTCACGGCTGGTGTGGAAACCGTGGCCGAAGTAGTTTTCCAGTCCAAAGGCACGTTCTTCCTTGGCCCCTTCGGCGCTCAGCGTGAGCCAGCGGTGGGTGCCGAGCAGGTGGATACCGCTCCACCAAGTGGTGTTGAAAAGCGGATAGTTGAACAGGAGTCGTTCCAGCAGGTTGCGGCGATCGAGGCGGCCGGGATCGCACTGGCTCGCCAAAAAGAACGATGCGGAGCTCAGGCAGGTGCTGCTGTTTTTGGTTTGGTAGTAGATCGGATAGATGGCACCGAACGAGGAACCGCAGCGGAACAGGTTTTTTTTGATCAAAAACCAGTAGTAGTGCCCCCGAACCTCGGAAAAAAGGGCCGTAAGGTTCAAGTCGCCCTCGTGCCAATTGGTCACTTTCCCGGCGGCTCGTTCGCGGTCTCCGAAGACGGGGTCGCCGAGCAGGAGCAGGCGGCTGCCATCGGACAGACTCAGTTCTTCCAAGCGCTGAACGCCAGTGTAAAGGTACAATGTTTGCGGGTCCGGGGCGCTCACCCCAGGGGCATCCAATGCCCGCACGCGTACGTCTGGGGCACCGGAATCGGATCGGTGATTGAGAAAAAAGAACATGTTCAGCTCCGCTTTAGTAACCGGTTTTTGTATTCATTGGCCAACCAGAGGGCGTAGTAGGGCTGCTTGTGGTGGTGGCTGGAGAGTTTGTAGTCCAATTTTCGGTACATCCACCAACGGCTAATGGCCCAGTCGGTGCCGATGCGGGGGATGCGATCGGGGCGTTCGGTTTCGGTTGTCATTTTTCCGGCGGTAGTAGCCAGGTAGCCTGTTTCGCGGGCCACGAGGTGGGCGATGTGGCTGTTGTCGCCGTGCGGCCAGCACAGGAAGCGCACGGGTTTTTTCAGGTTGCTCTCGATGATTTTTTTGGACGTGGCCACCTCGTACTGGAGTCGCGAGCCGAACTCGGCGTTGGACTCCACGGCGGTCACCAGCGTGCCGCTCTTTTGGTACTGCTGGTAAACTTGTTTGGCGTTTTGCTCAAAAACGGGGCGGTGCTCCACTATGGTCAGGTCGTACTTGTTGGCCAGTTGTGCCACTTCCTGCTGAAACATCGGCGAAATGGTGTGCTTTTGGGCCACCACGGCAGAGTTTTCCTCAAACAATGGCGTACCGAGGGGTATGCGCTGCTCGAAGCCCGAATCTTGGATGTAATGTGGTTTTTCCGGCAGGCTGTACGAGTTCAGAATGGGATAAAACCCCGAAAAACCGCCGTAGTAGTACCCCCGTAGCCGGTCGGAAACCACGTGCTTGGCGTGGCTCATAGTGTGCGACTGTACGTCGGCGAAACCGGACTCCTGCATGAGCCGGAGCTCGGCCCAGGAGAGATTGCCTAAGCCGTTCAGTTCGGAGGCCGGGCAGCGGCCAGCCCATACGTCGTCGAGGTTGGGCCGCACGATGTCGCGCGGGTCAATGAGTTCTGGGCACACGAACAGGGTGATGCGCATGCCGTATTTTTTGGCCACGGGAAAGGCGTACACCCAGTTGTCGAGCAGGCCGTCGTCGAAGGTGATGCACAGGGCGTTGGGGTTCACGGGCCGGTTGCCTTGGCGCATGGCGTACCACTCGTCGAGGAAGATGCTCTGGTAGCTGTTGGCTTGGAAATAGCGCATCTGGTCCTCGAAGCGGCGCAGGTCCATGGTGAGGAAGTTGAGCACCCAGTTGTTGAACTTGCGGGGTGCCACCGAGTGGAAGTACAGCACGGGCGGGCTAAGCTGTTTCATAGGTCAGTTCGATTTCTTTCAAGTGTGTTTCAATGTCGAAAAGCCCTTTGAGGCGCTCTGCGGCGGTGTATGCCTTTTGCGCGAGGGCGGGGTAATCGGCTATGGCTTTCAGAAAATTTTCACGGATTTCGGCGTAGTTTTCGGGGTTTCCGAGGCAAAATGCGTGCTCGCCTCCGTGGATTTCCTCAAACACCGGCACATTGCTGGTAAGGATGGGCAGGCCGGTCAGCAGGGCTTCGGGCACTACATTGCCGAACGACTCGTATGCGCTCAGGAACAGGAACAGGTCCATGGACTGGTAAAAAGCGGCGATATCGCCCTGCCAGCCGTGGAACTGGATACGATCGGCAAACGGGCTTTGGTCAGCTTGCTTCCGCAGCTCGGCATCCAGGCGGCCAATGCCGGCGATGTGCAGTTCCAGTTCGGGGTCGGTGTAGGCTATTTCTTCAAACAGCCGGATCACGAGGTGTACGTTTTTGCCCGGAACGAGCCGGCCGACATAGCCGATTTTCCGAAGCCGAGAGCGGAGCCAGCGTTTTTCCAAAAAACGGGACAGGTCGAAACCGTTGTACACCACCTTGGGCCGGACGGGCAGCACGTCGCGCTCGAAAATATCGGCGCTGTAGCCGGAGTTGGCTACCAAGCGCATCCGAAAAAGCGAGGCGATGCGCCATGCGGTCATCAGGTAGAGTTTGTCTTTCCAGTTTTTCCAATACTTGGTGCCGTGTATGTGGTAAACGGGATTGCGCACGCCCGCGAGCAACAGCAGAAGCAGGATGATGGGGCCGCTGTTCATCAGGTGGAACAGGTCGTGGCGGTGTTTGCGGGCGTAGCGAAAAAAACGGGTGTAACAGGTCCAGTTGTTGTCGGAGCCTTCCTCGAAGTGGTCGTTGAGGCGTTGGTGCAAACCGTTTGCGGCAGGGCGCAGGCTGAAAAGATACATCTCCCGTTGCCCGTAAAACCGATCGGTGTAGTGGCTGACATACGACTCCATTCCGCCGGGCATGGATTCCCAGACGACGTAATGAACAGGGGCGAGTGTGCGCGGAAGTACTTGTTTTTGCATTAGTGAGAGACGATTAAGGCAATGATATTGCCACGGCGCAACTGAGCGCAATGGACGGCAAAAGGG
>JBEBHD010000091.1:0-17244 GCA_040080915.1 Saprospiraceae bacterium | reverse complement strand
CGGGTTGAAATTGCCCGCCGAAACGCCCGTGCCGCTATAGGTCCCCCCGGGAGGAGTGGCCCCCGTAAGCGCGAACGACGCAGCGTCGATGCACACCGCGCTGTTTGGCGGGCACGTCATCACCGGAAGCGGATTCACCGTGATCGTGAAGGTGCACGTATTCGTGCAGCTGTTGCCATCGGTGTAACTGTACGTGATCGTGTGCGCACCGACACCAGCCGTGGCCGGGTTGAAATTGCCCGCCGAAACGCCCGTGCCGCTATAGGTCCCCCCGGGAGGAGTGGCCCCCGTAAGCGCGAACGACGCAGCGTCGATGCACACCGCGCTGTTTGGCGGGCACGTCATCACCGGAAGCGGATTCACCGTGACCGTCACGCTGGCGCAAGTGGAAGGCGTGCAGTTTGGAGATTCCCTCCGTGCGTAATAAGTGGTGGTGGTCGTAGGTTTCGCGATATTCAGCGGGCTGCCGGTCCCGATGGCGCCGCCGCTGCCACAACCGCCGCTGTACCAGGTCAAGGTACCACCGGTACCGCCCACAGCGCTGAGGCTGAGGGTACCGCCCGCATTGGAGCAGAAGTTGTTGGCATCGCTCGAGGCGGAAGTGGGTGCCGAGGGCAGGGCGTTGACCGTGACCGTCACGCTGGCGCAAGCGGAAGGCGTGCAGCCGGGGGACTCCCTCCGTGCGTAATAAGTGGTGGTGGTCGTGGGTTTCGCGATGTTCAGCGGGCTGCCGGTCCCAATGGCGCCGCCGCTGCCGCAACCGCCGCTGTACCAGGTCAAGGTACCACCGGTACCGCCCACAGCGCTGAGGCTGAGGGTACCGCCCGCATTGGAGCAGAAGTTGTTGACATCGCTGGCCGCCGAAGTGGGTGCCGTGGGCAGGGCGTTGACCGTGACCGTCACGCTGGCGCAAGCCGAACTGGTGCAGTTTGGAGATTCCCAACGAGCGTAATAGGTGGTCGTGGTAGTTGGTTTGGCGATGACCAACGGGTTGCCCGTGCCCACGGGAGTACCCCCGCAACTGCCGGTGTACCAATTCACGGTAGTACCGGAACCGCCCGAAGCGCTGAGGCTGAGGGTGCCGCCCGCATTGGAGCAGAAGTTGTTGGCATCGCTCGCCGCAGAGGATGGAGCCGTGGGAGGGGTCGGGCAAGCAGGCGCGCCCATGCCAAATGTCACGCTGAGCGTATGGTTGGCGGTCACATTGGTAAATGTATAGTTGGCGGGCGTTCCAGCGCCAGCGCCATCAACGGTCAGGCTCTGAACCGAGAACGTCGGATCGGGCGTGAAGGTAAACGTCGCGTTGCTGCCGCTTTTTACGCCAACGTCTATGGTCGTGGAGGCGGAGCCATCGCCAGGCAGGTTGGTTTCTCCATTGGCACCAGTGGTCACGGCCACCTTGTAACCGCCAAGGATGTACAGTTCGCTGCCGACAATCGCATTGGTGCCTCCGAGCAGCATGTGGTTGGCATCCAAGGGTTCCATGCTGGAGGGGCTGCCGTTGGCTGCGCCGGGGTTGATGTCTTTGACCAAGACCGTGTTGGTCGCGGTGCCATCGGTGCGCCAAAGCTCCGTACCATTGGTGGAGTTGTCGTCGGCTCTGAAATAGATGAAGCCGCCCAACCCCGTAAAACCACTCGGATTGGAGTTCCCGGCGGGATCTATGTTTTTGAGCATGATGGTGTTGGTGCCAGTGCCATCCGTGACCCAGGGCTCGGTGCCGTTGGTACCGTCGGTGGCGGAGAAGTACAACTTGTTGTTGAAAACGAAGAAGTTGTTGGGGTTGGCATCGGAGGTCAAGCCCGACACTCCTGGGTTGATCTCTTTCACCTTGGTCGTATTGGCCAAGGTGCCGTCAGTCCGCCAAAGTTCAGCATTGATGTAGCCACTTTGAGGCGGCATCAGATTGAAATTACTGGCATCATAAACATCAATTGCCACAAAATAAACGTAGCCGTTCATGTAGGCCGTAGGCACATCGCCCGTGATGGAGCCAGCATTGAAGCCGGGGTTGAAGATGTCCTTGATCATCACGGTGCCTGCTAAGGTGCCGTCTGTCTTCCAGGGTTCCAGGCCCGTAGTGGATTGATTGTCGGAGGTAAAAAACAGGTAAGACCCTGCATTCACCAAGTTGCCGGGGCCGCCGCCGCCTGCGGTATAATTGTCTTTGAACAAAACAGTGCCGCCGGTTGTGCCGTCGGTGCGCCAGAGTTCGGAGTTTTGTTGGAAGGCGTTGTTGTGGTCGTTGGCATTGAAATAGACAAAGCCGTTGAATTCGACAAACTCAAAAGTGCCAAAGCAAGTGGAGCAACTAAATCCCGAACTGCTGGCACTTGTCGGCGCTATATTTTTGAGCATAGAGGTGCCGCCGGTCGTACCGTCGCTGATCCAGGGTTCCTCCCCGTTTGTGCCGTCATCGCCACGGAAGTAAAGTTTGGTGCCAATAGCTGTTAGTTGGCTGATGAAACTGCTGCTGCTAGTGGCGGGGTTGATATCCTTGACCAGCGTGGTTCCGGCCAGAGTGCCGTTGCTGCGCCAGAGCGCGCCGCCGATGGTGCCATCGTTGGCGGTGAAATAAACGAAGCCGCCCATCACGACAAAATTGTTCGGGCTGGAATTGCCACTTGGGTTGATGTCTTTGACCATCGATGTGCCCGCGGCAGTTCCATCGCTTTTCCACAACTCCGAGCCGTTGGTGCCGTCGTTGGCGCTGAACAGAATGATGGAGCCTAATTTGGTCATGTTGCTGGGGCTGCTGCCAGTGGTGGCTGTTGGGTTGATATTTGCCAAAAGGCCCACATTGGGCAACTGGGCCAAAGATGCCAAGGGTAACAATCCCGTCAAAAGGATGGACAAAACACGAGAACGAATCTGATTAGACATCATAAGTTAGAGGCATGAATCATAAAGAGAACACTGTGCATTGTTGCACAGCGGTAAACGGATTAAAAAAAATTTTGGCAAAATGGAGCGTCGCAAAAATAGTAAAAAACAGGATTTCAAAGGGTACACATTTTGTAACTATACAGCCGCCTTCGGCGGCGCTGGAAGGAGAGCAATAGCGGCGATGGCATCAAAAACGGATTGGCCGTTTTTGATGGTGGTATCAATAATAGACCGGAGGATGCAATAGTGCTCCTGCCCTGTTTTGAACTGGCCGGACACCTTAAGTTTGACCTTTACATTTCGGATGCCTCTTTCAGAAGCGTTGTTGTCAAAAGTTGTCAGGGGGTCATAGAGGAAGGGGAAAATGAACGGTCGATGCTTGGCCATTGATTTTTTGAAGGACATGGTCTTTGGGGCGTTGTGCCCACAGACGGTTTGGGCAAGCAGGGCGTCCAGTCGCTGTTCTGCTTAGCGGGCTTGGGGATGATCTTTGTTGTAGGCCTTTTGGGTTTGTTTGAGCTCGATGGCTTGAAGCAGGAGTTCTTTGAATTGATGGGCCCAGGATGTTTTTTCTGCCTGTACGAGGTATTCAAGTTCTCGCAGCAGATGGGCCAGGCAAAGTTTGGTCTTTGGCCGTCGTTTTGATCTGTGCCTTCCAGCGGTCGGAAGCCAGGGTGGCGAAAGGGAACCCGCTGGGGAACAGGGCATCTATCAGGGCGCTGCCCCGGGACGCGGATACGGCAACGAAAGTGACGATGGCGTTTTGCCACACCCAAATCCACTGCTTGTCGCCGTTCACCTTGGCACTGGTCTCGTCGCTGCCCACCGCCTTGGACTGCTCCAGGGTTTTGCGAAAACCGTCCCAGATTGGACGCGCCCTGTCCGCCATGCGTGCCACGATGTTTTCCAGGGTGCCCACGCTGAGCGGCAGGTGACAAATATGGACGAAAAAGTTTTGAAGCCGTTTGAAGGGCACATACTGATAGACATTGTGATAGACCGTCAAGGCCGCGATATTGGGGCCGTACTGGATGTGATTGTCTACCCCTTCGGGAAAAGGTGCCACCTGAAAGTGCCCACAGTCGCAAGGGATGCCGTATGACCGATACTCGGTTGTCTCCGCTTTGATGGGTGGAATATCCACCATCTGTCGACACCCGATGAGTTCGGCGCGTGAAACATCCAGTGACTTGGCACAAATACCGCAATAGGCGGGGACAAGTGGCTCAATATGGTCGGGGTTGTCGGTCATCTCCAGGGTCGTGCCCTTATGCCCCGGCTGGCCGCCGGGCTTAAGGCCCGAGGCCCTGCGAAGGCTTCTGGTCTTGCGATGCAGATCACTGCTGGGGGGCATGCTGCTGTTGTTGCTGTCTTTGCGAACGGACATTTGTTCGACCTTGTTTGCCAGGTCGGACAACTTTTGGCCCAAAAACAATACCTGCTCTCGCAATGCTTTGTTCTCTGATTCAAGCTAGGGTATACGAGACACCAGAACGCGAATATCCGCATTCTCGGCCTCTAAAATCGCTATCTTTGCTATGTAATCAGACTTCGTCAATGTTCAAAAACTGTTTTAGGCCCAAAAAATACGGACTTTTTGCATTCTGTCAAGTTTTTTTTGCCGCCAGAGGCGGCTGTATAGTTACGTGCGATCTGGAGCAGCCATTTTTAGAATTTCACCACAAGCAACTCCAGGCCCGTGTTGCAAGTCACGGCCTAAAAGTTGACGAGGGAATCGTTTGCGTCGTTTCTACAAGTACTACTCCACCAACACCACCCGCTTCGCCATTACCCCGCTCGCGCTCCGCACGCTTACTGTATAAATCCCCGCTGCCGCGCCCGCTTCGCGCAGGCTCACCGACAGTTTCAAGTCCTCCACCGCCGGAATGCGGCGTTCCCAAATCAATTTGCCCAGGTCGCTGTGTATCGAAACCGTTACCGCTTCGCCGGCGAAGTCCGTCAGGTCGAGCATAATTCGGTCCGTTGTCGGATTGGGTTGGAGTACCAGGTTCGTCGGGCGACTTCCAGTCGTCAGGCGCGTAGGTCCACTTGCACGGTTTTCCGCACCTTCTCCCTCGAAGTTATTCCCCAACACGGTGATCACCTGCGAGGTCGTAGCCGTATTCCCGCACAAATCATCAGCACGCCAGGTGCGTGTGATGGTGTAGTCCGCTGCGCAACCACTACCGCTGGCCACATTCCCGAGGAAGGTGATGTGCACATAGCCGCCACAAGCATCCGAAGCTGTCGGATTTACGAGCGGGGGAATCGGGTCGGTACACGAGATGGTCAGCGGCCCTGGTACGGAGGTGAACACCGGCACGCCGGTGTCCGAGACCTGAATCGTCTGCGTGGCTGCCGTGGTGTTGCCGCAGGCATCCGTGGCTTTCCAGGTGCGTTTGATCTGGTAACTGGCCGGACAGGTTCCACTGACGGTAGTTTGCCCCAGATACGTCACTGTTGCACTGCCGCAGCCGTCGGTAGCTGTGGCAGCTCCTAACGGCGGGATTGGACCGGAACAGGAGATCGACGTATTGGCAGGGATCATCAGTGTCGGTTTGCCGTTGTCCACCACCGTGATGCGTTGCGAGATGGAGCGGGTATTGTTACAATTGTCCGAAGCCACCCAACGACGGGTCAACGTGTAGGCATTGGCGCAGGCGCCGGATGTGGTCGTCTGGCCGATGTATGAAATGGCTACCGTAGCGTCGCAATTGTCCGTAGCAGTAGGCGTGGCAACTGCCGGAATGGCATCGCATTGAACTGTCACGTTGGCCGGAATGCTCGTGAAGTTCGGTAGCTGCGTGTCTGTCACCACAATACGCTGGGTGGCGGTTTTCGTGTTTCCACAGGCATCTGTGGCCGTCCACTGGCGGGTGATCGTGTATGCATCCGGGCAAGAGCCGGGCGCGGAGGCTTGGCCGTTGTAGGCCACCGTGACCGATCCGCTGCAGCCGTCGGAGGCCGTGGCGGTGCCCACGGCTGGCACACTGTTGCACTGCACCGTCACGTTCGCGGGCACGGAAGTGAACACCGGTTTGACATCGTCGAACACGGTGATCACCTGTGCGCACGTGCTGCTATTGCCCGATCCGTCGGTGGCGCTGTAGGTCCGCGTGACGGTCTTGCGATTGGTGCAGGTTTGGTTACTTGTCACGTCGCTGACGTGCGACTTGCTCGGCGTGCCGCAGTTGTCGGAGGCCGACACGGAGGTGAGGCTGACCGCAGGCACATCAGCCGAACAGGAGACGGTGACGGCAGCCGGACAGGCGATAGTTGGGAGCTGGTCGTCCGTAACGGTGACGGTGAACGAACAAACGGGGACACCACAAGGGTTGGTGGCCGTTACGGTCACCGTGGTCATACCTTTTTGGAAGGTCTGGCCGCTGCCAGTACCGGAACCGCTGCCCGTGGTTGCTTCGCTGAAAACATAGGTGATCGCGGGCGTTGGCAGGCCGTTGGCCGTAGCGGTGTACGCCGCCGTGGCCGAACAAGCGCCCGTGCCGGTGTTGACAGACACGCTGCTTGGGCAGGCCGTGAAGGTCGGGGCGGTGCAGGTCAGTTCGCCGCGTATGGCGAAGTCGTAGGCCGCCTCGTCGCAGTCGCCGCTGGCGATGATGACGGTGGCGTTGTGGACGGCGGCGGCGCTGGGCGCGTAGGTGACGGCAACGGTGGCCGACTGGCCCGCCGGGATCGGGCTGGCGGGCGTGAGCGGCCCGATGCTGAACTGGCCTGGGTCAGCGCCGCCGAGGGTGATGCCGCTGACCGTCAGCGCTGCCGCGCCCGTGTTCTGCACCGTGAAGGTGCGCGTCACGTTCGGCCCGTTGGTCTGCCCAAAGTCGGTGTCATCGGCAGTGGAGGGCGTGTTGTCGCCGTCAACGATGGTCATGGCGTTGCCCTGCACGTTGATCTCCGGGGCCTGCACCACCACGTTGAAGGAGCAGTTGCTATTGCCACAATTATTTGTGGCCGTGAGGTTTACGGTGGTGGTGCCGAGGTTGAAGGCCGAGCCGCTGCCCGTGCCGGAGCCGCTGCCGGAGGTGGCCCCGCCGAAGGTGTAGGTCACGCTCGCTGCAGGCGTTGTGCTGGCTGCCGTGGCCGTGTAGGTGGCGGTGGTGGAGCAGCCCGAAGTCGCGCTCACGGTCACGCCCGGCGGGCAGGTAGCAAACGATGGGGCTTGGTTGAAGGTCACTACTGCGTCGTCGGTGCTGGCCGCGCAGGGCGGGTTGCTCACCGTCCAGCGGAGGGTGTAGGTGGCTCCGGCATTTCCCGAAAAAGTGGAGGTGGGGCTGCTGGCATCGCCGAAACTGCCGCCCGCGCCGGTCACCACGGTCCATGCTCCGGTGCCGATGCTGGGCGCGTTGCCCGCCAAAGTGACCTGGGTCAGGCCACAGGTGGCGTTGCCGGTCTGGTCGGGGCCCGCGTTGGCGGCGCTCGGGTTTTGGTTAAAAGTCACAGTCACTTCGTCGGTGTTGGCCGAGCAGGGCGGGTTGGAGATGGTCCAGCGCAGGGTGTAAGTCGCACCGGCATTTCCCGAAAAAGTGGAGGTGGGGCTGGCCGTGTTGCCGAAAGAGCCGCCCGTGCCGCTCACGATGCTCCATGCGCCGGTGCCTACGGTCGGGGTATTTCCAGCCAAAGTGACTTGGGTTTGGCCGCAGGTGGCGTTGCCCGTCTGGTCAGGCCCGGCATCGGCGACGGTGGTGCTGCTGGGGGTGAAAGTGATGTCCACGTCGTCGGTGCTGGCGGTGCAGGGCGCGTTCGTGACCGTCCAGCGCAGGGTGTAAACGCCTGTTGCAGAGGCACTCACGCTCGATGTGGGCGATGTGGCTGAGCCAAAATTGGCGGTGCCGGGGCCGCTAACCTGTGTCCAGTTGCCCGTGCCGATTGTGGGTGTGTTGCCTGCCAGCGTCGCGCCGGTGCCACAAACCGTCTGGTCGGAGCCTGCGGCTGCTGCGGTCGGGTTTTGGTTGAAGGTGATTACCACGTCATCGGTGCTGGCCGCGCAGGGGGAGTTCGTCACCGTCCAGCGGAGGGTGTAGGTGGCTCCGGCATTGCCCCAAAAAGTGGAGGTGGGGCTGGCGGCGTTGCCGAGGCTGCCGCCCGTGCCGGTCTGGATGCTCCACATTCCGGTGCCGATGGTCGGTGTGTTTCCGGCCAAAGTGACCTGGGTCAGGCCACAGGTGGCGTTGCCGGTCTGGTCGGAGCCTGCTGCTGCGGTGGTCGGGTTTTGATTGAAAGTCACCGTCATCTCATCGGTGCTGGCCGTGCAGGGCGCGTTCGTCACCGTCCAGCGGAGGGTGTAGGTGGCTCCAGCATTTCCCGAAAAAGTAGAGGTGGGGCTGCTGGGTGTGCCGAGGCTGCCGCCCGTGCCGCTCTGGATGCTCCACATCCCGGTGCCGATGGTCGGTGTGTTTCCGGCCAAAGTGACTTGGGTCTGGCCGCAGGTGGCCGCACCCGTCTGGTCAGAGCCGGCGGCGGCGGTGGTCGGGTTTTGGTTGAACGTGATCACTACGTCGTCGGTGCTGGCCGCGCAGGGCGGGTTGCTCACCGTCCAGCGGAGGGTGTAGGTGGCTCCGGAATTTCCCGAAAAAGTGGAGGTGGGGCTGCTGGCATCGCCGAAACTGCCGCCCGCGCCGGTCACCACGGTCCATGCTCCGGTGCCGATGCTGGGCGCGTTGCCCGCCAAAGTGACCTGGGTCAGGCCACAGGTGGCGTTGCCGGTCTGGTCGGGGCCCGCGTTGGCGGCGCTCGGCGGTTGGGCAACGGTCACCGTCGCAGTGCCGCTATTCGTGATTGCGCAACCGTTGGCATCTTGGCTGCCCGCTCCGACTTGATAATTAGTCGTAGTGCCGGGCGCAACGCTGAACGTAAAGGTTGGCCCGTTGCCGGTTTGAGAACCGCCCCCATTGGTCAAAACTACGGTGTAAGGTGCCGTGCCTCCGCTTACCGTGACGGTGACGTTGGCGGATTGCGTTGCGCACACTGTACCGCCGCCGCCCATCGTGCCCGTAATGGTTGGGCAAGTATTGCTCAGGTTGAAATTGGCCGCTGTGCCGCCATTGGCCGCTGCGCCGACTTGATAAGAGCCAAGCGTGTTATTGGCCGTCACCGTGCCCGAAGTCGCCGTGCCGCTGGCAATGGTGGCGGGATTGCCTGCGAGGGTCGCGCTGGCTCCGCTGCCGGGCGGCGTGAACGTGACCTGCCCGCCGTTGACCGGTTCGCTGTTGGCCGACGCGACCGTTACACTCAAGGGCAGTGCGAAGGCCGTGCCGACTGTCGCGCTTTGATTGTTGCCGCCATTCACCGCCAGCGTGAAGCCTTGCGATTCAAAAGCACCGATGTCTACGTTGCCGACGCGCGCACTGCCACGTTGATCGTTGGTCGGAGCGCCGGTCGCCGTGCCTGCGTTGATCGCCGGACTGCCGGGCAGCAGCGCAATGGTCGGGGTCATGCCGCCGTAATTGCCCAGCGCGCTGAGCAGCGCAAGGATGGGCGAAGCTGATGTCCCAATCTGATCGCCGGTGTTGCTGATGCCGGTGCCGCCCGTGCCGTCGCCTATCAGGTTATAACCATCCGAGGTAAAATTGCCGGCGAGATCAGGCGTGGCCCCGCTGGTGCCGCTGTTCCCTGCGATGATGGTGTTCTTGAATGTCACCGGAGCAAACAACCGTGCGGAATGACCGCCCCCATTGCCGGTTCCCGTGACGTGGTTGTTCGTGATCGTGCAGTTGATAACCGTGCCGCCATTGTGTGCGCGGAGGCCACCCCCGTTCTCGCCGTTGTTGATGGCATTGTTCGCCGTGTTGCCGCTGATGGTGGAATTGCTCAGGGAGATCGGGGTAAACGCGTACATACCACCGCCCACGTTGGAAGTGTTGGTTGCCGTGTTATTGGCGATCGTACAGCCGGTGATGGTCATGACGCCGTTGTTTTGATAAATGCCCCCGGCATAGCCGCCCGTGTTATTGGCAATCGTCGAATTCGTCAGCGTCAGCGGCGAGGAGCCGTTGTTATAAATGCCCCCGCCATAGCTGCCTGTGTTGCCGAGAAATTGGCAGTTCGTGATGGTCACCGCGCTTCCTGAGTTGTGCAGCCCGCCACCCAACCCGCCGGAATTATTGGCGATGGTACTGCCACTGACGCTGAGGCCGTTGCCGTAATAAGAAATGCCCGCATTGCCGGTGTTGTCGGTGATCTGGCAATTGCTGATGGTCAATTGCGTGCCAATGAAATCACTGACGCCGCCGCCCTGGTTGTTTTTGATGACGCAATTCGTCAGCGTCATGATTCCGCTGAAGTAATTCCTTGCACCTGCGCCGGTATTCCCGCTCAGTTCGCAATCCGTCACATTGAGTATGCTGGATTGGTTCCGCACCGCGTTGTCGCCGCCGCCGGTGATTTTCAACCCACTGATGTTGACGGTGTAGGGGCCGCCGACATCACTGGCCCAAAACTGATTGCCGGTGACGGTCAGGTTATTCACGCCCGGCCCGTTGATCGTCACGTTGTGCTTGATGTCCAGCCTGTTATCGAAGCCAGTCGCCAGCGTGATCGTTTGCGGCGTGGCGAAGATGCCCGTCATATCGAAGTTGACCGTGATGGCTCCGCAGGAACTCAAGGCGCTGGCTTCCTGAATGGCCGCACGCAAGGTGCAAACATTGCCCGCCGTGGCGCAGACCCCATCGCCCGGAGTTGCGTCAACTGCATCGCCCAGGTCGTTGACCGTGAACAGCGAAGGGCAATTGAAGATCGTCACAGTGAACGCCATCGAACTGCTGACGCAGCCGGTGGTGCTGTTCCGCACGGTCAGCATCGCGTTATACATGCCTGAAGCCGCTGCATTGGGTATCACCAAGCCAATCGGGGAACCGGGCAATGCCGCATTGGCCACATCTGTAAAGCCTGCTGTATTGGCCGCCATATCGTAATCAATGCTGTATTGATTCGGACTGCCCGTTGGCGCCGAATAAGGCAGGCTGGCACTGGTCGAACCGAAAGGAACTGTAGGATTTGTGCCCAATGCTATTGTCGGCAAAGGGTTGAAAGTCAGCATCACATCGGCGGTAGAGGCCGCACAGGGCGGATTGCTGACCGTCCAACGCAACGTGTAGGAACCCAAACCACCAGCGGGCGTAAACGTGGCCGTTGGCAAAGCCGTGTTACTGAATTGAGAAGACAATGTCGAAGGGCCATTTACCACTGACCAAGCCCCCGTGCCAACGGTTGGTGCATTTGCCGACAAATTGGCGGTCACCGTTGAGCAAAGCAGTTGGGCCATTCCAGCATTTGCAGGCGTTGGCAAACCGTTCACGGTGTACGTTTGGCCAGTAAAGGGCAGGCTTCCAACGGTTGGGGTCACACCAGTCGAATTGATCATGTTTAAACCCAGTGTAGCCGCCGCCGTGCCTGTATTGGCCGTTACCGTCCACGTCGTGCCGGAGCCTGTTACATTGGTAATGGAGGCCCCCGTACCACCGACCAAGCTGAAGTTGGTCGAGGTCAAACCCGTGACCGACTGGCCAAAAGTCACCGTCCAACTGACAGTTGAACTCACGCAAGTTGGGTTGGATGAAGCCAATGCAATGCTTGACACGAGGACAGCATTGTTCGTCAAACTAAAATTGATGCCCACCGCCCCTGTGGCACCAGCCGCCACATTGTATGGCCCGCCGATTGTCCCATTTGCCGTAACGGTGCCCGACATTGCCACACCGTTTATGACGGTAGCAGGATTGCCGGCAATCGTAGCGCTGGCACCGCTGCCGGGCGGTGTAAAAGTGACTCGGCCGCCATCCACAGGTTCGCTATTGGCACTGGTGACCGTTACGCTCAATGGATTGGCAAAGGCTGTATTGATCCCTGTAGTTTGTCCCTCCCCGCCATTAATGGCCAAGGTGAAACCTTGCGATTCAAACGCCCCGATGTCTGTACTGCCGACGCGCGACAGGCCGCGTTGATCCGCAGTTGGAGCGCCACTTGAAGTGCCCGCATTGATGGCGGGGCTACCGGGCAACAAGTTGATGGTCTGGGTTACGCCGCCATAATTGCCCAAACTGCCGAGCAATGCATCGGCGAGCGACACGCCGATCTGGTTGCCATTGACACCATTCGTCAATCCTCCCGTACCTACAGCACCAATCAGGTTATTGGAACTGGCCGCATTCATGTTTCCGCTCACGTTAGCATTGGTAGGGGCGGTATTATTGATAACGATCGTATTTTTCAAAATAATATTAGCGCTCCCATTCACTCTGGCAACGCCGCCGCCATAACCGGTTGCTGCCGAGTTACCAAAAATGGTACAGTTGGTCAATGTCGCAGTGACTGCCGCGTCAACGCCAAACGCACCGGTATCCAAGGCAGAGTTGTTGTTAACGAATGTGCAGTTTGTCAAGGTAGTACTAGCACCATAAACAAGCAGGCCAGCACCAAAGCCGCTGGTCGTCGAATTGTCTTTGATTGTACAGCGGTTCATGATCAATGTGTTGTCATTCTGTATTCCACCTGCCTGTGATGCTGTATTTCCGCTGATTGTGCAGTCTGTCAACGTCAGTGAGCCATTGTTCTGAATGCCCCCTCCCTGTGTCGGGTGATGACCGTTGCTGATGGTTAGATTGTTCATAGCAACCGTACCGCTGCTGACATTGAATATTCGGAACTGTGTCATGCCGGAGCGCGTAATCGTTACATTACTCACGCCACCATCAATGGTTAGGTTTTTATTGATGAGCAATTCGCCCGTGGTCAGCGTCACAGTCGTTACGCCGGAAAACTGGATGACATCGCCCGAAGCCGCCAAACTGATGGCATCGCGGAGCGAGCCACTGCCCGTGTTGTTGCCGTTGATGACGGTGATGGTGGCCGCCTGTACGGACACGGCAAGAAGGCAGAGTGCAAAAAAGAAGGCTGTGCTCAAAAATTTGGGAGCGGCTGTTAATCTGCCGCTGCCAGATGTCGTACTGCTTTTCATGATTAAACCTGATTTGTGATGTGATAAAACGAAACCAGGAAAAATTGGCCGAACCCGGCGGGCGGGAAAGGCTGACCCGCGTTTATACAACTACCGGCCAGCCGACTTTGAAAAGGAGTACGAATCCCGCCCCCCAGTGCGCCGACTTTTTTCCTGTAGGACAAAGGTGGCAGGCGGGCGAGGCCGGCAGGGTTTGAAATGGAATCAAAAAGGTTTGCTCTGGAATCATTTTGGGCGGGGCGCGAAGGAATCAGGGGCCTACTTGGCTCGGCGACACCCCGAAATGCTCTTTGAACACCGTTGAAAAATATTTTTCGTTGCCAAAACCCACCAGCAGCGACACTTCTCCCACCCTGCCTGTGCCGCTTTTGAGCATTTGATAGGCGCGGTCAAGGCGATAGCGGCGGATATAATCGCTGGTGTTTTGGTCGGTCAGCGCCTTTATTTTTCGATACAACTGAGCGCGGCTGATGAGCATTTTTTGGGCAAAATCATCCACGCTGAATCGTTCGTCGGCGAGGTGCTCGTCCATCACGCGATTGGTTTTTTCCAAAAAGGCCCGGTCAGGCTCCGACAAAAACGCCGCTGCTCTTTCGGACTGTTCAGCCGCAAGCGTCGTCGGCCTTTGCGCGTAGTGCTCGCGCAAGCGGCGGCGCGTCTCCAATAAATTGTCCATCCGCGCCAGCAGCTCTTCGGTGTTGAAGGGCTTGGTCAGGTAGTCGTCCGCCCCGGTGCGCAGGCCCTTCAACTTAGAGTCCATGGCGGCTTTGGCCGTCAGCAGGATGATGGGGATGTGGGCGGTCAGTTCGTGGTTTTTCAGTTCGTCGCACAGCGCGTAGCCGTCCTTGCGGGGCATCATCAGGTCGGAAATGATGATGTCGGGCAACAATTCGATGGCTTTTTTTACCCCTTCTTCGCCGTCGGAGGCTTCCACCACTTGCCAGCCCGTGCCGATGGAGGTCTTGATGAAGCGGCGGAGCTCGGGGTTGTCTTCCACCACCAATGCGACGGGCCGCCCAGCATCATGAGCAGGCAGATTTGACAATCCCGAAAGACTCGGGATTGTCAAATCTTGCAGCTCCTCACCGTTTCTGATTTGGACATTGGCCCCGTTTGAAAGGAGGCGGACATTGGACATTCCTACGGGCAGCCAAAACGTGAATGCCGCCCCCTTCCCCGCTTCACTTTCCACCGAGATGCCGCCGCCCATCAGTTCGGCCAGTTCCTTGCTCAGTGCGAGGCCGATGCCCGTTCCTTCGCCCGACCGCGTGTGCGAGCCGTCTACTTGGTAAAAGCGGTCGAAAATTTTGGACAGATTTTCCGGGGCGATGCCGATGCCGGTGTCTGTAACTTTAATGATGAATGATGAATGATGAATGATGAATGGCGGCACGGCGGCAGCGTCTGCCGTCCGCCGTCCGCCGTCCACCGTCACCCGTACTTCTCCTCCTTGCGGTGTAAATTTCAAAGCATTGGAAATCAAATTGTTCAGCACCAATTCCACCTTGCGGGGGTCAAAATCAAACGCTGAAAAATCGCCGGGCTTCGGGGCGGCGAACGCCAGTTTCACCCCGTGCTTTTCGGCCAGCGGCAGGAATCGCTCGAACACGTCCCGGACGGTTTGGCCCAAATCGCCCTGGCGCAGGTCGAGCGTCATCTGGCCGCTTTCGAGTTTCGCCATGTCGAGCAGCTGGTTTACGAGGCCCAGCAGTTTGCGGCTGTTGCCTTCGGCGAGGCGGATTTTTTCGGTGCGCTCCGGGTCGTTGGGGTTTTTCAAAAGTTGGCGCAGCGGTTCGACGATCAAGGTCAGGGGTGTGCGAAACTCGTGGGTGACGTTGGTGAAAAAGTTGGTTTTCATTTGTTCCATCGCCTTCACGCGCTCGGTCTCGCGCTGCTCGAAGGCGAGTTGCTCACGCTCTTTGACGCGGCGGATTTGAAATTGGTAAACCTTCCAGCCCGCCCAGAGCAGCAGCGACAGGTAGCACAAATAGGCAAAATTGGATAGGTACCAGGGCGGGTTGACGACGATGACGAGCGGTCGCGCCTCGCTCCACGCGCTTTCGCCATTGTTGCCTTGCACACGCAGGGTGTACCTGCCCGGCGCGAGGTGCGAGAAGTGGGCGAAGCGGAGATTGCTCGTCTCCACCCAATCCGGGTCGAGGCCGACGAGGCGGTAGCGGTAGCGGTTTTTGGAAGGGTCGGTGAAGTCGAGCGCGGCGAATTCGATGGAAATGTTGTTTTGGTCGTGGCTGAGTTCCATCTGGGCAAGTTGTTCGGCGGGTGCGGGCAGCGGCCTTTTTTGGTGGTTGATTTCGATGCCGACGATAAAAACGGGCGGCGGCACGGTGTCCATCCGCAGTTGTTCAGGGAAAAAATGGTTGAGGCCGTTGATGCCGCCGAAGAGCATCTCGCCGTTGTCGGCTTTGGAAAAGGCTTGGGTGTTGAATTCGTTGTCCTGCAAGCCCGTTGCCGCAGTGAACGACGCGATTTCAAAGCGGAGCGGTGTGGTTTGGCGCAGGACGATTTTGGCGATGCCCCGATTGGTGCTGCACCAAAGTTCGGTCGAGCCCGGCGGCGGATGGCTGGCGGGCAGGATGCCGTACACGACGTTGTTGGGCAGCCCGTCGCTCATGGTGATGTGCTGGTATTGGCCGCTGCGCAAATCAAGGCGGTTGATGCCGCCGCCTTTTGTGCCAATCCAAAGCACCTCTCCCCCCTCGGGGGAGCCGGAGGGGGCTGGCAAAAGGCAGGCGATGGAGTTGTTGTTTAGCCCTTCGCGCTTGTTCGGGTCAGTCTTAATTAATTGAAAATCAAACCCAAAACCATCGGGATGCTGCTTTGGCGTACATTTTACCAGCCCCAATTGTGTGCCCACCCAAAAGGTGCCGTTGCCGTCTTCAACCAGCGAAAGCGCGCGCACGGCACCGGCATTGTCCCCGAACAGCTGCCCGAAATCAAAATAGTCAAACTGCCCGGTGCTGGGGTCGAGTCGGGCAAGTTGACAACTACCCGTCGCCACCCAAAGCAGCCCCTTGGCCGTGCGCAACAGCGGGGAGCTGAGATGGACCATTGCCTTGACGGTAAAATCCTGCACGAAACGCCCCGCGCTGTCGTAGCGACGGAGCGAGCCGTTGGGGCCCATTTCAGGGCTGGTACTCAGCAACCACGTCGCGCCGGAAGGCTCAAACGCGAGGCCGATGTGCTGGTATGGAGCGTCCGGGAAGGCCGTGCGCTCGGCCATTTTGCCGGTGCCGGGGTCGTAGGAAAAAATATTGGTGACGGTCTTCCTCGCTTTCACATAGTACCGGCCGAGCGGGTCGCGCCAGACCCCCAAGACGCTCACCCCGGCGGCCCCGGCGTGAAAAAGGTTTTTGGCCGGGTTGATTTTTCGCAGCCCGTAGCCCACCGTGCCCACCCAAATGTTGCCGTTTTTATCCGTCAATTCGCAGGTAGCGTTGGCATCAAACGTGAAATCGGGCTTTGAAAAATCGAGGTCTTCGCCCGGTTCGATGTCCCACAGTTGCTCGTTGATGGCCACCCAGACATGGCCCTTGGCACCGGGGAAAAACGAACACCATTGGAAATTAAAATTTTGGGGGAGGGGGAAAACGGTCGCTTGGTTGTTTCGGATGCGCCGAATCTCGACTTGGTTGCCGACCCACAGGTCACCTCCGAAAGCCTCGTCGCCCTGTACGGCTTTGTTCAGGTAGGCTGGCAGCAGTTTTTCGTTGACGGGCTGGTAATCGCCGGTTTGTGGGTCAAAAATGAATTGCCCGTACAGGTAGGTGGCCAAAAACTGGCCGTTTTTCAGGAGGCAAAAATTGTGCATGGTGGCCGTTTCTTCCCCGCTCGTTCCGGCAAACGGGAAAGACTTGGTTTGTGCCAAGTGCTTCAAGTCCGGTTCGTCGGGCACCCCGTTTTTCCAAGCATCCGGGATGCGGATGCGCATCAAGCCCGCGCCGCGTTTCAAGGCCCATATTGCCCCGTCGGACGACTCCAAAATCTTGCTGACCCCCGGGCCTACTTCGGCGTTGTTGCCCTGCGAATTCATGGAGAAATGGTGAAAACGCCCGGTGCGCGGCTCGTACACGTCCGCGCCTTTCGTGCTGAGGCCGACCCAGAGCCAGCCGCGCGAGTCCTCAAAAAGTTTGGTGGCGGTGTTCTCCGCAATGGAAAACGGGTCGAACGGATTGTTGGAAAAAACTTTGAAATTATAGCCGTCGTAGCGGTTCAGTCCATCCTTCGTGGCCACCCACAGGAAGCCGTCGCGTGTTTGCAAAATATCGAAGATCATGCCCTGGGAGAGGCCCTGCTCAATGGTCAAGGACTCGTGCTTCGGCGGCTGGGCGTATATCACTAAGCCGGGAGCAAAGTACAGGAATAGAAAA
>JBEBHD010000090.1:0-17248 GCA_040080915.1 Saprospiraceae bacterium | reverse complement strand
AAGTATGGAAATTTTTTTTACCGCAACCGCAATCCAATATGCGTTTTCTCTAATTGCCCCGCGCCCTCTCCGCGTTTCAGCGACCCACCGCCCTCCTTCGAGGCTTCGTACAAAAGCGGGCGGTTCAGCGCATCTTTTCGCACCGTCAGGATATTTTCCGCCGGAACGGATGCCACCTCCAAAACGAATTGTAGATTTGGCGCAGCCCGGCGCCACTAGGGACAGGCTGGAAAATCCGCACAAAAAGGTGTCTGTTAGCATACTACTGGACATTTTGGGAACGAGGCCTTCCAGGTTTGCCAAATTTGGAAGGCTCGGATGACCGGAAAACAAAAATGCCCATTAGTGTGGCCTGTTAGTTTCATACATGGAAAAACTGCTCACTGAAATCCGCGCCTGTACGGTGTGCCGGGCGCATCTGCCGCATGGTTGTCGGCCTGTCGTGCGGGCCAGCCCGACCTGCCGTGTCCTGATCATCGGCCAGGCCCCGGGCCGGAAAGTGCATGCCAGCGGCGTACCTTGGGACGATGCCAGCGGCGACACGCTCCGAGCTTGGCTTGGTGTGGACAAGGCTGTTTTTTACGACCACAGCGTCATTGCGCTGATGCCCATGGGCTTTTGCTACCCCGGCACCGGCTCGTCGGGCGACCTGCCGCCCCGCCCGGAGTGTACCCCGTTGTGGCACGAAAAACTGCTCGCCAAGATGCCCGACATCCGATTGACCTTGCTCATCGGGCAGTACGCGCAGCAGCATTACCTGAAAAATATGGCCGGGAAAAATCTGACGGAAACCGTGCGTGCGTGGCGCAGTTTTTTGCCGGACTACCTGCCCTTGCCGCACCCTTCGCCCCGAAACCGGCTGTGGTTGGCCAAGAACCCGTGGTTTGAGGAGGAGGTGGTTCCGGCGATGCGGGGGATTGTGAGGGCGGTGGGTTAATCTCTCGCCAAAAACGCCCCCGGCGTTTTCCGTCTTTTTTCAGCCCGGTTAAGGAACGTGTGAACCACACTACTGGACATTTCTGTTTTCCGGGCATCCAGACCTTCCAGGTTTGGCAAACCTGGAAGGTCTCGTTCCGAAAATGTCCAGTAGTGTGCGTGTGAACCTGCCCGCCTGGTGGTATGTGCTCGCACAAAATTCGAGTGGAAAAGCCGAGGACATTGACGAGGAGGTGTTCGCGTGGGTGCGCGGGCATACGAGCAGGCGGGGTGATACGACTGTCTTGCAACCTCTCGCAACCTCGTCCTCCTTCCCTTGTTTAACCACCCATGCAAATTGTCCGATTTCAGGATTTGGGCTTGCGCGACTACGCACAGGCGTGGGAGTACCAAACGGGGCTGCACCGCGCCTTGGTGGACAACAAGTTGCGCTGCCGCCCGCTGCCGCCCGGTTCGTACCCGCAGGAACATTGCCTGCTTTTAGTGGAGCATCCGCCGGTATTCACCCTTGGCAAAAGCGGCGCGGCGGAGCACCTGCTGCTGTCGGAGGCCGAACTGGTCGAGCGCGGCATCCAATATTTCCCAATCAACCGGGGCGGCGACATCACGTTTCACGGCCCGGGGCAAATAGTCGGGTACCCGATTCTGGACTTGGAGTGTTTTTTCACCGACGTACACCGCTATGTGCGCTGCATCGAGGAGGTCATCATCCGAACTCTGGCCGAGTACGGCGTAGAAGCGGGCCGCATCCCCGGGCACACGGGGGTTTGGTGCCCGCCCGCCCCGGAACGGGATTCCCCAGCCGAAGAGGCCGATTTTTGGAAAAAAAATCGAAAAATATGCGCCATCGGCGTACACCTGAGCCGGTGGGTCACCCTGCACGGGTTCGCGTTCAATGTCAACACCGACCTGCGGTATTTCTCTTACATCGTGCCGTGCGGCATAGCCGATGCCGACAAGGCGGTCACTTCCCTCCAGCAGGAGCTGGGTGCTGCCGTTCCGTTTGACGAGGTAAAAAACTGCCTCACCAAACATTTTTGTGCCACCTTTGCCTGCAAACTTGTCCAAACATGACCATGCCCACTTCGTTTTTTGAACGCAAGATTGACCCCCTGAAACAGGCCGCTGTGTTTTTTGCTGGCGCGGCGGCGGTCATGCTTGTCGTGTTCGGGCTGAACCATTTTGGATACGCCGTCGGCGACGAGGTGTTCCCGTGGTCGGTGGCCACGGCCGCGTTGCTGCTTTTTGCCGTTTTCAGCAGCCTGATGAGCCTCAACGCTGACAGCTCGCTCCAGTACTGGGGCCGTTCGGTGTACGGTTTTCTCGGCTTGGCCTTTGCCAATGGCCTGGCGGCATGGCTGTTTTCGGGCGTGCCAATCGGGGAAGCCCAGTCGTACCGGTGGATTTACATCGTGGTCACGGTCGGCTTTTTGGTGTTCCTGACCTTGGTGAACCTGATGCGCAAGATCGTGTCGTTTGCCGAAAAAGAAGAGTGGAACGAGCCGCGCAAAAAACGGAGATGAGCGGCACTAGTGGCGCGAACTGCAAGTTGCGTACAAGTAGGCGGCCACATTTTCCGCTCCATTTCGTTCTTCGTCGGTTAAAATGTCCCGCATTTCGCCCTCCTCATGCCTCATGGAGCAAAAAATCTGACTCGCCTACTTGTACGCCACTTGCAGTTCGCGCCACTAGGTTTTTTTCCATCCTGAAATGCGGGATCGAGACCTCCTCGAACCGCTCGCCCACCACAGCATAGTTCAATTTTTGGTAAAAAGGCACGGCTGTCTCGCGGGCGTGCAGCACCAATTTGTTAAAACCCAATCGCTTGGCCACGCCCTCGGATGCCTCCACCAGCGCCCGGCCAACACCCGTGCCCTGGCAGGCCGGATGCACGGCCACTTGGCGCATTTTTACCTCGCCTCGGTCGCTGGGGGTCAGGTTCAGGTAGCCGATGAGGCTTCCCGCCGTGTCGTAAGCGGCGAGGTGCGTGTTGTCGTGCTCGGCGGCCAGTTGTTCGGCGGTGTACTCCAAGCCGAGAGGGCGACGCAGCACCTCGTAACGAAGGCGCACCGCATCATCAAATTCCGGGGTGCCGAATTGTATTTCAAGAATTTGCATACTTTTAGCGCGATTTTAAACCGTATTGTTCACCAAACACCATATTCATTATGGACAATGTAAACCAACCTTTGGATTCCGATGTGTCCCAAACCGGAAACGGGGACAACAGCCTTCGGATCACAGACACCCTGCGGCGGTACTGGCACAGCACCAGCCGATGGGCTTTGTTTTTTGCCGTAATCGGCTTTTTGTACCTCGGCATGATTCTGCTTTCGATGTTTGGCATATCGTCATTTGGCGGCGAAGCAGGGTACGCGGCTGTATTGTTGCTCATCGTGGGTGCCTTCGTTTTTTTTCCGACCTGGTTCCTGTTTCAGTTTTCGCAAAACATGCAAAAGGGAAACGCCAACCGCGACTTGCACGCCACGGAAAAAGGCTTTTCGTTCCTGCGGCGGTTTTACCAGTTTGTGGGGATAGCGACCATCGTTTTGATCGCTTTTTACGTCCTGATGTTCATTTTTGTCATCGGCGCTATGGTCGTAACGATGGGCCGATAAAGCCCGCCCTATTTTTTCACCCTCCCAATCTGTTTACAAATCATGGAATCATTAGATCACAATTTTCAGGCACATAGCGCCGACCAGTCAGCAACCACTTGGCAAATGCGGCAGGATTGGAGCATCACCGCACGTTGGGCGCGGATTATGGCCATCATTTTCTTTGTTTTTGCCGGTTTCGGCCTGCTGGGCGTGCTCGGTTTGTCCACCATTTATGGGGAAATGGCTTCGGTAGGCGGCAGGGTCAACCCGCTTATGGAAGCCATCCTGTCCAAAGTCGGGGTGTTCTCCTTCCTTTTTCTCGCGATAATCGCCGTTCAGATAGCAATCAACCTGTTCCAGCTTCGGTTTGCCAACCGCTTGAAAATAGCCTTGCAAACCAATGATCAGGTCACCTTGGAAGGTGCCTGGGAGCAGTTCAGTCAGTTTTTCAAATGGAGCGGTATCATGCTGATCGTTTTGATCGTGGTGTATCTCGGCATCATGCTTTTCATCATAGCTACTTTGGGCAGTATGATGGGCGGCGGCGGCGGTCTTTGAGAGGCGGGGTCACTTTCAACCGATGTCTCAGAACCGCTGAAGATGACTCATAGGCCGGCAAATCCAGTAGGGATGGCATTTTGGCAGAGGTACAGCAAACCTATTGTCTGCTGAACCCCGCAGGGGTGGGATTTTAGAGCGTGGTTAAATTTCATCCCTGCGGGATTCATCCATGTTATTATTGCTTGAATTCTACCAAAATTTCATCCCTACTGGATTTGCCGACTTGTGAGACACCCTCTCACCCGCTCACCCTCTCACCCGCTCACCCGCTCACTCTCTCACTCTCTCACCCTCTCACCCGCTCACCCTCTCACCCGCTCACCCTCTCACCCGCTCACCCGCTCACCCGCTCACCTCAAAATGTGCTTGACACGAGGCCGGTGCGGGGTAATATCACCCAAACGCGCCTTCTTTGCCTCTTCATAGTCGGTGAAATTACCTTCAAAAAAGGCAATCTCGGCATCGTCCTCGAAGGCGAGGATGTGGGTGGCGAGCCGGTCAATGAACCAGCGGTCGTGGCTGATGATGAGCACGCAGCCGGCGAAATCGTCGAGCGCGTCCTCGAGGGCACGCAGGGTGTTCACGTCAATGTCGTTGGTTGGCTCGTCGAGCAGTAGCACGTTGCCGCCGTCCTTGAGGGTCATGGCGAGGTGGACGCGGTTTCGTTCGCCGCCGGAGCAAACGCCGAGTTTTTTCTGTTGGTCGGCACCGGTAAAGTTGAATCGGGAGATATAGGCCCGGGCGTTCACGGAGGTGTTGCCCACGGCGATGAGGTCGTTGCCTTCGGAAATGATCTCGTAGATCGTTTTTTCGGGCAATAGGGCTTCGTGGCTCTGGTCCACGTAGCTGATCTTGACCGTATCGCCGATGACAACCTGGCCGCTGTCGGGCTGCTCGCGTCCGGTCAGGATTTTGAACAGGGTGGACTTGCCCACGCCGTTGGGGCCGATGATGCCCACGACGGCGTTTTTCGGAATGTCGAGGTTGAGGTTTTCAAACAGGATGCGGTCACCAAAGCCCTTGGTCACGTTGCGCACTTCGATGACTTTGTCGCCGAGGCGCTGGCCGTTGGGTATCCACAGTTCGAGTTTGGCTTCTTTTTCGCGGATTTCCTCGCCGGCCATTTTGTCGTAGGCGTTCAAACGGGCCTTGCCTTTGGCTTGTCGGCCCTTGGCGCCCATGCGCACCCATTCGAGCTCGCGCTCGAGTTGTTTGCGACGTTTGTCATCCTGCCGTTCTTCTTGCGCCATGCGCTTGGCTTTTTGTTCGAGCCAGGAAGAGTAGTTGCCTTGCCACGGAATGCCTTCGCCACGGTCGAGTTCCAGTATCCAGCCAGCCACGTTGTCGAGGAAGTAGCGGTCGTGCGTGACGGCGATGACCGTTCCGGGGAAATTTTGCAGGTACTGCTCCAGCCACTGCACGGATTCGGCATCGAGGTGGTTGGTCGGTTCGTCGAGCAACAGGATGTCGGGCTGGCTGAGCAGCAGGCGGGCAAGAGCCACGCGGCGGCGTTCACCGCCGGAGCACACTTTGATCGGTTTGTCGTCGTCGGGGCAGCGCAGGGCATCGGTGAAAAGGCCGATACGGTGGTCCAGTTCCCAGCCGCCGCTGTGCTCGATCTGCTCCAGCACCTCGCCTTGGCGTTCGATGAGGCGCATCATCTCGTCGTCGTCGGTCACTTCTCCGAGTTTCACGCCGATGTCATCGTTTTCGCGGAGCAGGTCCACGATGGGCTGCACGGCTTCTTCCACGATTTGGCGGACGGTTTTGGAGTCGTCCAGCACGGGTTCTTGGGCGAGGTAGCCGATCTTGTACTGTTTTTCGAACTCGATTTTGCCCTCGTAGTTTTCGTCAATCCCGGCTATGATTTTGAGCAGGGTGGACTTGCCGGAGCCGTTGAGGCCCAGCACACCGATTTTGGCACCGTAGAAAAACGACAGCCAGATATTTTTGAGGACTTGTTTCTGCGGCGGAAACGTCTTGCTCACGCCGGACATGGAAAAAATGATCTTTTCGGACACCTTTAATATTATTGAGTGATTGAGTGATTGAGTGATTGGGTGATTGGGTGATTGAGTGTTGCGGTTTCAGACCAACATCCTGCCGTACCAGAACAGCCAGGCAAAAGCCAGCAAGGCTGTGGCGATGACCACGCCGCGCATGGCCAGGTCCCAGCGGCGGCGGCGGTAAACATTGAGTGGGATCAGGTTGAGGGCCAGGGCCACGATGCTGAGGGTGCGCTCGCGGAAATTGGCCGAAAATCCTTCCCCGCTGGCGGCACCGCCCATTTCGAGCATGCCAAACAGGTTGTACAAAAGGACGAAGCCCAGGGCGGGCAAGAGCAAGGAAAAGATAAAGCCCGCCCAGATTTCATTGCGGTTGAGCATGTGTTTCGGTTGTTGCCCGATGGCTGGTAGCCGAAGGGTGGTGATGGAGAATTTTTTCCAGATTGCGGATGCGCGGCAACGCCGGGTAGTCGGTGAGGTCATGCATGGAGGGCACCACGGAAATGTAGCCGTTTTCGAGCGCCCACACGTCGGTATCTTCGCCGTGGTCGTGGTTCACGAATTTGCCAGTCAGCCAGTAGTACGGCTGGTTGCTGGGGTCGCGCCCTTCCACGAACTCTTCTACCCACCGGGCCTCGGCCTGGCGGCAAACGCGAAAGCCGCGGATATCGGCGGTGGCCGATTTGGGAAAATTGACGTTCAGAAGTTTTCCGGCGGGGTATTCCTCGGCCAGCACATAGTCCATGAGCAGCCTTGCCCACGGTTTGGCCTGTTCAAGATCGGCCTCGAAGCTGTAGTCAAGCAGCGAGAAGCCGATACTTTTGATGCCCTCCAACGAGGCTTCCATCGCGGCGGAAAGGGTACCGGAGTAGATAATGTTGATTGAGGCGTTGCTGCCGTGGTTGATGCCGGAAACACAGAGGTCAATTCGGCGGTTTTTGAGCACGACGTGCTTGGCTAATTTGACACAGTCCACCGGCGTGCCGGAGCACTCCCACGCTTCGATTCCGGAAAACACGTTTACGCGCTTGAGCCGAAGCGGGTCGTGGATAGTGATGGCGTGGCCTTTGCCGCTTTGCGGCGAGTCGGGCGCTACCACAACGACCTCCCCGACTGTACGAGCCACATCCACCAAAGCGCGGATGCCGGGTGCTACGATGCCATCGTCGTTCGTTACCAAGATCAAGGGTTTGGACATGGCGCAAAGGTAGAGCGCTTGCCCAGAAACTGGGCACGTCTGCGGTTTTTGATGTCAAAACTGTGTGATTGAATTATTTGCCTTAATCTTGCACGGGATTTGATTGCGTTTCTCGAACAAATCAGCGTAAAATAAAGCCTTGTCCCAACCGGTTAATTCAATAAACAGCCACGTATGAAACAGACCACCATCCTTGTTCTGCTCGGCCTCAGCATGGCCGCCATTTTGCCCGCCCAACCACTTTACATTTTGTACGATGCCACATGCATGAACCTGTTGGAGTACCGCTATGTGTACACCGGAGCCACGGCCATGTCCTACTCCATGCAACCGAGCGCCAGCGAACAGTTTCAGTTACAAGCGGGCACGCCCGGCATCAATTCGCCCACCCTGCCCGCCGGTACGGTCAGGTGCCGGGAGTACAATTTCAATGAGGCATTCCTCAACGCAGTGAACAACCTAACCAAGCAGGTGTACATCGTTCACCAGCAAACCCAGGGCTATATCCTGGTGCCGATTATCTCGGCGGCGCAGGTTATTCGCAGCGGCAACTACTACTTGGTGAAGGCCCGAAACTATTCGTTTGCTGTGGATACGTCCAATTTGGTGTACGAGAGCAACATCGCCACCGGCAGCTCCGATTGGTACATTTATTTCAATGGCTTGAAAATCCGCGGCTGCTACTATGAGTATTCATTCAAACGGGAGCCGACGCGTGCCAACCAGGAGCGCTCCGAGTTCGACTTTATTCCCGGTATCGGTCTGTCTACGGAGCGTTCGGGTATGACCGCTTCCGATGCCGAAAACAACCAATACCGGTTGGTCAAGGTCAACAATGTGGCTCTGGAGGACTACATCGTGGCCCAATGCCAAGGCAAAGCGGTGCCTGCCACCGCTCCGGTTTCGCAGTACACGCCCAAGGTGGACTATGGGGTGGTACGCGAGGGCGACAAAGAGACCGCCTCCATGGCCAAGCCCAACACGAACCAACCTCCCGCTGGCCTCCCGCCGTTGGCCGACTGCCCCGAACCGCCGGGCGAGGGTTACCACATCGTGCAGCCCAAGGAGACGATGAACATGATCGCCCGGGCGTACGGGATTCCCGTCAAGATGCTTATCAGTTGGAACAAGATCAAAGACCCGGACCGGGTTTCTTCTTGTCAAAAAATCTGGCTGCGCAAACCGCCCACCGAGGCACCTGCCGCAGCCGTTTCGGCCAAACAACCGCAAGCGGCGACCACCTCGAAAGGGGCTGTTGCCATTCGTCAGGAACCGTATTGGCAAAAAAATCAACAGCCACAGCCACAACCACAACAGCCGCAGCAACCACAACAAGCCGTCAAAACGCCCGATGTGCAACAGCCCACGGCCTACTCCATCATGCAGCCCAATACCCAGCCGCAGCCGACGTACACGCCAGCGGGCCAAACGTTGGTTCACACTGTGCAACAAGGGGAAACACTGTTCGGGATCGGCCAAAAATACCGGGTTACAGAGGCCGATATGCGCCGGTTCAACAAGTACCCGCCCACCGGGCCGGTGAACATCCAGCCCGGCATGCAGCTATTCGTGGGCGATTGCTGCCCTGGTCAACCTGCGCAACCGACCCAGTCGTCGCAGCCGCAAACCCAACCCGGTTGGACAAATCCCGGCAACAACCCGGCTCCCGGCACCTTGCCGGATATGTTCAGTACGCCCGGATCGCCTCAACCGACCGCTCCGGCGACGTACAGCCAGCCCGGCACCACGGCACCGACCACCACCACCAGCGCAGCAACTTATTTTCAGGAATATATCGTCCGTGAGGGTGACACGATCAATTCCATTGCGGTACGGTTCAAGGCCAGCCCGCAGGAAATCGCTTTGGTCAACAACAAGGACCAAAACGAAACGCTGGTCGCGGGGCAACGGCTGTTGATTCCGAGGAGCTGATCAAAGGCAAAAAAGGAGACTCAAGCGGAAAAAGACGTACCGCAGCCGCAAGTGGACGTGGCATTGGGATTGTTGAAAGTGAATCCGCGGTTGTCGAGGCCGTTGACAAAATCTACCTCCATACCGATCAAGTAGATCGCGTGCGCTTTGTTCAGGATCAGTTTCATGCCGCCGATGTCGAACACATCGTCGCCGTCTTTTGGCAGGTCAAATCCCAGAATGTACGAAAACCCTGAACAGCCACCGCCTTTCACGCCCACGCGCAGGCCGTGGTCGTCCGGTATGTTCTCCTGCCTGCGAATTTGCCGCAATTGCTCTTTGGCCTCTTCGGTTAGGCCGACGGGGGCGGTGGTTGTTTTATCGAGTACTGCTTCCATAAATATGCGTTGAAAAAAATGACGGGCAAAAATACGTCGCGTAAACGCAAATGAGGGACATCATGTTCAACTCGGGTGATTACCTTTGCCGCCCGTTCAAAAAAAGGGATACCGCACCGTGCCATGAATTTGTTTCTCGAACTGCTGAAGTTTACCATTCCGGGCCTCATTGTTTTCTTCACGGCGTACTACTTGTTGAAGATGCTGCTTGACGAACGGCAGCGTATGGACCGAATGTTGCTGCTGCAAGATGCCCAAAAAATCACATTGCCAGCCCGGTTGCAGGCCTACGAGCGGCTGACGCTTTTGTGCGACCGGGTGGAGGTGCCCAACGCCCTGCTCCGAATCCGCACGCCCGGCATGACGGTGGGCGAATTGACAGGTTCACTGCTGCTGAGCATCAACCAAGAGTTCGAGCACAACACCTCGCAACAGCTTTTCGTGTCCGATACCCTTTGGCGGATCATAGCCGTGGCGCGTGAACAAACCCTGATGCTGATTACCCGGGCCTCGGAAGATTTGGACCCCAAGGCCGACGCGGAAGAATTGGTCAAACGGATTTTTGCCCTGCTCGAAGAACGCGAAGGGCCAAGCCCACTCCACCGTGCCATTGTTGCTATCCGCATGGAAGCCGGCCGTCTTTTTTAACATATTTGGGCTAACACACTGGTTTCGTTTTGTTTACCGCTCCTTTCTTTACAACAATACTTTTACGTAATCTACTTTTAGCCCCCGCCGGGAAAATTCAGGGCGAAAAGGTGCTGTAACATTGGCCTCGCCTTTGGCCAGGAGGAGGCACCAGCCAAAGCCTTTTGCCGTTGAGGGCCAACGGGTTTCGTGTGCAGCAAAGGCCTGATTGCACGGCGGGGTGGGCAAAAATTGCCTGATAAGGTTGCGATAATTGTTTTTACAATTACACAAAAAGTCTTTGTTTTAATGGAAAAAACAAAAAAATGAAAAATAAAAACAAAACAGGAAGCATTTTGGACTTAACTCGGTGCTTATCAGCCTGATTATCAAGTTGCACCCTAATTTCCAAAGGAGGACAGGAAGCGATTGGCTCCTACCTCAAAAAATTTTTGTCGAAAAAAAAGGAAAAGCGCTTCGGGGTTTGCGAGAAAAGTCAAAACTTTGTCACCCTGTCTCGATCAAGCAATTTTCGTAACAGTTATTTGTGGGATTTCCATTCTACACCAAATGCACCATCATGGGTATGACAAAGGACTGCCTGATGGTATGGGACGGTTGTCTGCGTATCATCAAAAAAAGCGTAACACCACAGAGTTTCAAGACTTGGTTCGAGCCAATTCGGCCTGTGCGTTTGGACAACAACGAGCTCACAATCTCGGTGCCCAACAAGTTTTTCTATGAGTGGCTGGAAGAACACTACGTCCAGTTGCTCAAGACCAGCATTCGCCAGGAACTGGGTGAGCGTGGGCGCTTGCTTTACCATATTTTGGACGGCGCATCGAAAACGCCGCCGCCGGTCGAGCAACCGTCCAACAAACCGTCTTCCGACAAAGATAACGAGCCGGTGCCCGGTGTCTTTGACGCGGAGATGATCAAAAACCCGTTTGTCATCCCCGGTATTCGACGGATCAAAGTTGATCCCCAACTCCGGCACAACTATACTTTCGACAACTTCATCGAGGGCGATTGTAACAAGTTGGCTCGAAATGCAGGCATGGCCATTGCCAAAAAACCGGGCGGCACCGCTTTCAACCCCTTGGTGATCTTTGGTGACGTGGGCTTGGGCAAAACGCACCTTGCACATGCTATCGGGAACGAAGTCGTTCAGCGTTTTCCTAACAAAGCTGTACTGTACGTTTCCGCGGAGAAATTTACGAACCAAATCATCCAGGCGATCAAAAATAACGCCGTGAACGATTTCGTCAACTTCTACCAGATGATTGACGTGCTCATCATTGACGACATCCAGTTTTTAGCGGGCAAACAGAAAACGCAAGAGATATTTTTCCACATTTTCAATCAGTTGCACCAAAACGGCAAACAAATCATCCTTACCTCCGACCGCGCACCCAAGGATTTGGAGGGCATCGAAGACCGGTTGACCTCCCGCTTTAAATGGGGCCTGAGCGCCGATCTGCAAGCGCCCGATCTGGAAACACGCATGGCCATTTTGGGCGCAAAAATGGAGCAAGAGGGCGTGGACATCCCCAACGATGTCTTGGAGTTCATTTGCTACAACATCAAAAATAACATCCGCGAATTGGAGGGGGTGATGATCAGTCTGCTGGCACAGTCAACACTGATTCGCCGAGACGTGGACATCGAACTGGCCAAGGAGGTCATCCGCAACTTTGTCAAAACAATCAACAAAGAAATCACGGTCGAATTCATTCAGACCCTGGTGGCGGATCACTTCAGCGTACCCGTCGAGCGCTTGCACCAAGAAACTCGCAAGAGAAACATCGTGATAGCCCGACAATTATCCATGTTCCTGGCCAAGAAGATGACCAACAAGTCGCTCAAAGCCATTGGCGAAACCTTCGGCGGGCGTGACCACAGCACCGTTATTTATTCCTGCAAGGCCGTGCAAGACATGATGGATACCGACATGATCTTCCGCGATACCGTGTCTGATCTGGAAAAAAAGATCAACATGAGCCTGAATACGTAAGGCATCCGCTAAAAGCATAGCGTGTTCGCGCACAAATCGAGAAAGTTTTTTGGCAATTAGAAAACCAAGCACCTACCTTTGCGCTCGCTTTTTTAGCAACCCTAGGATGGGTGGGTGAGTGGCTGAAACCACCGGTTTGCTAAACCGACGTACGGGTAACCCTGTACCGCGGGTTCGAATCCCGCCCCATCCGCAAAGCCCGCTCAACGGCGGGCTTTGATTTTGTTCGGGATGTAGCGCAGTCCGGTAGCGCACCTGCTTTGGGAGCAGGGGGTCCCAGGTTCGAATCCTGGTATCCCGACTTGAAAATCAAGGAGTTACGAACGAAAGTTTGTAACTCCTTTTTTATTTGCAAGCCATTTGCAAGCGCGATCTGGGTTTTTCTGTGCCCATTTGATGCGAAAATTTTTTTCAAAAATTTTTCTTCGCAACGCTTCACCTCACCTCTTTTCAGCGCAAACCCTCTTTTCCCTGCCTGCGCAAACCCCCATTTGGTCATTTGCGCAAATGCGCATTTGCACTTATGCGCGCTTCCCTTCCTCATATTTTTTCAGGAACCCTACCCGTGGCATTGATATTGTTTCTAATTTTAGCCCATGCCTGAATTCGGAAACCGCCTCGATATTATCTGCCTGGAGTCAGAAGCGTTCTACGCCCTGATAGAGGAGGTCGTTACCCGCTTGCAGGAGAAGAATAATATCGGTCAGGAGAAATGGATCGGCGATGCCGAGGCAATGCAACTCCTGCATATCAGTTCCAAAACCACTTTGCAGAAATACCGCGACGAAGGGCTGATCCGTTTTTCGCAACCGAGCAAAAAGGTGATCCTTTACGACCGTGATTCCATTCTGGAATTTATTAATACCAAAGCAAAAGACACGTTCTGATGGCAGCAAGCGTAATTCAAAAGGCTTTTAACGCCGGGTATTTGATCGAGAAATACCTGCCCAAACTTTCCCAATTGCTGGTGAAGGGTTTTAAGGACAAAAGCAACCCTTATGCAGAAGGGTTTATCGCTGGCAGTAAAGAAATGGAAGCCGAGCGAACGCAGGGCAAACTCAAGTTCTTGCAAAACCTCAAAGAGGAATTTGGAAGTAAAACACCGTCCCAATCCAAAACAAAAAATCGCAATGACCGCGAAATGGACATTGATATTTAAGTACGTGAAGTTTGGTAGGCTGCAAATGCGAGTTTCAAATTAACCACCTGATTTCTAACTTAGTTCTTCTTTCAGCACGTCTCCTACTTCAAATTTCTTGACATCTCACCTGTGCCGTTTAAACATTGGTAAACCAAAGTTCAAGCCGGCAAATGTCAGAAGTAACCCATATTGAAAAGCGTGTTCAGGATAGCGCGTATCAACTGGTTTTAAAAAAAGGCACTATCAAAGATGCGGTCTTTCAGCACAGTGTCTTGTGCCAGACCTTCCTTCCTTACCGAAATCCTGGCACTGATGTCCGCATCTGGAAGCAAAAACAAGGCAATGTAAGTCTTGCCATTCAATCCATTGAGTCATACAACCCGGAAAAAGACGACTACGAGTTCGTCGGCTTGCCTTATGGCGCAAAAGCCCGTCTCATCTTAGCCCACATCAACAGCGAAGCCATCCGAAGGCAATCTAAAACGATTAACGTGGAAGACAGCATGACCGCCTTTATTAAGTGTATCGGGCTAAATCCAGACGGCAGAACCATCAACGAAGTCAAAAGCCAACTCAGAAAACTCACCGCATCTACGTTAAGCCTTGGCTATGCCGACAATGAAAAAGGCGTACAGGTTGATTTAAAGATCGTCAAAGCCTTTGATCTTTGGTTTCCCAAAGATGAGCGGCAGCGTGTGCTTTGGCCTACAAATGTTCAACTAACCGATGATTACTTCAACAGTTTGATAAGCCACGCCATCCCGCTCGATGAGCGGGCACTTGCCGCTTTATCGCACAATGCTATGGCACTGGATATTTACGCCTGGCTTGTGCAACGACTTCACCGCATCAACCCTAAGGAACCGCAATTCCTTACCTGGAAGGCGCTGAAGGAACAGTTCGGCAGAGGGTATAACCAGATGTACAAATTCAAACAGATATTCCGGAAAACGCTCACCCTGGCGAGAAGCCAGTACCCGTCATCCTGCATTTTTGAAGATAAGAACGAAGGCTTTTGGCTTCATCACTCCCCTTCCCCGATTGAGAAAAAAACGATGGTTGCTTTGAACTGACAAATTTCCTAATCACGTGAAGTTTGGTAGGGTTACTCAAAAAACACCGGCAAAAGCACGTGAAGTTTGGTAGGATACCATACAAAACCACGTGCAGTTTGGTATGAAACCAAAGCCTTGCACGTGTAGTTTGGTATAATCGACAAATTCGACACGTGTAGTTTGGTATATCCGCCCTTTTTAAGCCTTGTTCACGTGAAGTTTGGTAGGAAACCCACGTGAAGTTTGGTAGGATTTTGCGTGAAGTTTGGTATCAAAACCACGTGTAGTTTGGTAGACAAACCTATATATACAAATAAACGATACTTACCTTTAAGCACCTCCCCTACGCGAACGAAGTTCGCTCCGCCCAAAGCCGAAGTCAAAAGCCTTCGGCTTTGCCTAAAACTGAGTTCGCTTCGCTCACAAATTTTTATGTCCTGGCTGAAAGAATTGCTGGCTGGAAGAAGATGGTTTGGGTAGCACTTTAAAATCAGGTGTTCCGGGCAATGATTTTTTGTCGTTAAAATAGCTAAGCAAGTCCAGCAACGCACTTATACTCAAATGAGCATTTGCGCAAACCCGCTTTTGCCCAAATGGGCTGATGAACAAAAAAGCATTGAAGGGTAAGCGTAAATGCTTCGATGCGTGAATGAGCAAAAAAGGGTATAGACATACACGCAAATGCAGTAATACCCAAATGCGGTTTTTTGCAAATGCCCGTTTGGGGTTTTGACCATTCAGGTAATCCCCCTGTTGCTCAAATGCCTATAACAGCAAAAAATCAAATGGGCATTTCCCTTATTGCTCTTCTGCGCATTTGCCGTAATCCCCGATTGTGTGTATACCTACTACAAAAACCAACCTATGATCATTGCAGTCACAAATCTGAAAGGCGGCGTCGGCAAGTCCACCATTGCACGAAATCTGGCGGCATATTTTATCCGTCAAGGTATCAAGACCTGCATCATTGACACCGACCTGGAACAAAGAACAACTTGCGACTGGCAGGAAAGGCGGGATGAGTCCGAAGTCCGTATTCCGGTATTCCCAATGACAACAGTGCAAGCGCTTCCTAAAGATGTTGAGACGCACGAGTCAGACGGCTACCACATGATTATCATTGATGGCGTTCCGCAAATGGATCAGGTTGCGACCCGAACCATGCTAATCAGTGACATTCTCCTTGTTCCAATCACTCCGAGTATTGATGACCTTAAATCATTTGAACGTTTCCTGAGACGGTTTGAAGAAGTCAAAATCCATCGGGAGGACATCCCAACTTTTCTGGTGCTCAACAAATTCGGCGGTCGCAGTAATGAAGACAAAGAAGTTCGCACGGCTTTAAAATTATTCAGCGAAAACGGCATAAAACCGCTTAAAAGTACTCTTGGCGACAGGGTCGCACATCGTCGGGCAAGTAAATACGGTCTCACTGCCTTTGAGTGGGAAGACGAGCGCGCAAAAGATGAGGTAGTCAGTTTATGCAAGGAACTCGAAGCAATATTCAAATCTCTAACCCCAAACAGGAGGAAAAATGTCAAATCCCAAAAGAAAATCAATCGCTGATCTAATTGCGAAGAAGACTCTGCCCAACAAGCCTTCAAGTGCGGAGATTGACCAAATCACAAAAAAAATTCACCTGCCGGAAAAATCTCAAAGTGAAAAAGAACAACCTTTATCCTTGCCCGTTACTGAAAAAATAAAACGGATAGGGATCGTCGTACCGGTCTCACTCTACCTGAAGGCAAAAACCAAATCTACCATGCAGGATCAAACGCTCATGGCGTATATTATTCATCTCATCGAAGAAGATGTTAAAAATTCAAAATACCCAAATGCGTAAATACCCAAATGCAAAAAAACGCAAATGCGCATTTGCGCAAATTTGCTAACCCTCACTTAATCAAATAAGGAAATGGGTAAATGAATACAGCACAGGCAAAAAAAATCCCATTACGGGAAATACTGGCGAAACTCGGTTTCCAGCCAGTAAAGACCTTTAAAGGCGGGGAAGAACTCGCTTATCTTTCTCCTTTTCGCTTAGAGAAAGAGCCAAGTTTATTTGTCAATATCCGCAAAAACTTCTGGAATGATTTTGGTGATATTGGCGGTAACGCACTGGATTTTGTGATCCGTTATAAAAATACAGATGTTAAAGGCGCACTTGAATTCCTAGACGGATTATTTGGCGGCGGGTTCCCGTCAATTCCTAAATCTATTTCCAATTCCGATGTAAAGCCAGCCCCTAAAGAAAGCGTTTTTCTTTTAGATAGCACGCTGCCATTCGGCACAAGTGCTCAATCGCTTGTTACCTATATAACGGCAGAGCGCAAAATAAATCCGGAAATTGCAGCGCAGTATTTGAAGGAAGTCCGCTTCACTAACCGCGAAACCGGTAAGAGCTATTTCGCCGCAGGCTTTGAAAATCTCTCCGGCGGTTACGAAATCCGTAACCCATTTTTCAAATCTTCTCTCGGCGCCAAAGATATGAGTTTGGTGAAAGGGCAGGGGGATGGTATGGAAGTCTGGATTTTTGAAGGGTTCCTGGATTTCCTTTCCAAACTCACTTTGCTTGGCAGTATCACTGCTCCTGCCGACTGCCTGATACTCAATTCCGTTTCTTATGCGGAAAAAGCAATCGAGTTCATCAGGTCAAAAGGTTATACTACCATCAAAGGTTATCTTGATAATGACAAGGCAGGGGACGATGCTACCCTAAAACTTAAGGCAGAGTTTGCAGAAGCATTTTTTGATCTTCGGTCTGAATATCAAGGGCTTAAAGATATAAATGAATACTGTCT
>JBEBHD010000089.1:0-17282 GCA_040080915.1 Saprospiraceae bacterium | reverse complement strand
ACCCTGCCCTGCCTGTTGGCGGGCGACTTCGGCACGGCTGGTGTTTACCGCGTCTGCCTGCGCAAAGGGGCTTGGAGCCAAACAGTTCGGTGGGTAAAGATGTAAGAGCGTGTTTAAATTTCAGTCGCCGGGCTGCAAGCGGCGAATTTTGCTTCATACTGCGTTGAAATTTTCGCCGTAGGCACCCGGCTACGGCTGCAAATTTCGCCTTGCCTGAAACAAAATTCGATCGCTTTCGCCTCGGCACTGAAATTTAAACACGCTCTAAGCGACTACTCCTTAAACAACGAAAATTTCACCCCCTCCACTTTCTCCCGGTACTCCGCCCAAGGCTTGCCCATCAGCACGTCCACACGCGCCAACAACAGAGCGGCTTCCGTTTCCACTTTTTTGATGGCAGCGCGGGCATTTCCGTTTGGCTCGGCGGGCGATGCATTGATGTAGGTCGTAGCCGTTCGGAGGTGATCGGTCAGTTGGTTCGGGTTGCGCTGTATCCCCTTGGGTTCTTTTTGTTGGAAAAACGCCTCCTTCAGCACACCGATACTGTCGCGCAGGGTTTTGCCGAGGTCAATAACCGGTTTTTTGGTACTGTCGGGCACATTGGCAAACGAACTTTCCACGAGTTTAATCGTCGCTTCGGCCTGTTTCAGACGGTCGTAGGCTTTGGTTGCTTTTTCGATGGTCGGGTAAAAACCACGCAACGCATCGGCTCTGGCTTTGCGGGCCGCCGCCGGAATGTCGAGGCGCGGGTCGTCTAGCACCTGAACCATTGCCGAGTCTTTCTGGTCGCGGAAATGCACTACCATTTTGTACGTACCGGGCAAAACCGTCGGGCCGCCGCCCGGTTCCAATTGGTCGGCATCCGGCTCGCGGTTGGACGGGTAGGCCACGCCCCGGGTGTCGAGCCCCCAGGAAATAGTACCGAACAGGGTGTCCACCTCTGTTTTCCAACGGCGCAGGGTATCGCCCTCGGCGGAAATAACCAACACCGTGGCTTGCTCTTTTTTTCCGCCACCACCGCGCCGCCCGCCGCCACCGGGGCCACCGCCGCCGCGCCGAGGCGTTTGTTCAGGGGCCGGTTCGCTCGCTGTTTCGTCTTTTTTCTTTTCCGTTTTCGGTGCCGCGCCGGGTTTTACCCAAACAGGGATTTGCGCAGCTGTGCCCTTGGTGGGGGCTTCGTAAAATGCATCGGCGGAGAAACGCGGGCCATCGTACGAGCGCCAGGCCGCCAAAAAGGCCGTTTGTGGCTGGAGCATTTTGAACGATTGCTCGGTCAGTTTTGGGTTCCGGGCCAGTTCGCGCAGCGGCGCGATGTTGTCCATGATCCAGATACCGCGGCCAAAGGTAGCGAGCACGAGATCGCCGTCGCGAGGGTGGATTTTCATGTCCTGCACCGGCATGGCAGGCAACCCGCCAGGCTTTCCGTCGGCCACGCGGGGCCAGGTTGTCCAGTTTTCGCCGTAGTCGAGGCTGAAGTACAGGCCCTGGTCGGTACCGAGGAAAATCAGTCCGGGCACTTCCTGATCTTGCACCACGGACAGGCAAAAGCCGGTCACGTTTTTGGGACTGGCCAAGCGTTTCCACTTGCGCCCATAGTCGGTGGTGTGGTACAGATACGGTTCCCAATCGTTCAGGCGGTAGTTGTTCACCACCACGAACGCTTCGCCGGCATTTTTGGCCGACACTTCGATCTGCGGAATCCAGGCACCTTCGGGGCAGTCGGGCAGTCGGTCGGCGAGGTTTTCCCAGGTGCGTCCGCCATCGCGGGTGAGTTGCAGGTGGCCGTCGTCGGTGCCTACCCATACCACGCCCGATTGTACCGGGCTGGGTGAAATGGCGATGATGGTGCAAAAATTTTCGGCATTGGTCGCGTCCAGCGTAAGGCCGCCGGAGGTATTTTGGTGCATTTTGGAGGTATCGTTGGCGGTGAGGTCGGGCGACAACAGTTGCCACGTTTGCCCATAATCGGGCGAGTAGTGCAGGAACTGGCTTCCGAAATAAATGCCGCCGTCGCGGAACGGGTCCTGAGCGAGGCCGGAATTCCAGTTCCAACGCAAGTTGAGGCCATCGGGGTGGAGGGGTTTCACATACCGGGAGTGGCCGGTTTTGCGGTCAACGTAGGTCAGTTCGCCGCCTTGCGATTGGGCAAACAGGTAGCGGGTATCGTCGCGGCGGGGCATGGCATCGAAGCCGTCGCCGAAGAGCACCTCCTGCCAGTCGGAGTTTCGGATGCCACCGCTACGCCACACGGCGGAGGGGCCTACCCAAGAGCCATTGTCCTGCAAGCCACCATAAATGTTGTACGGCACCTCGTTGTCCACGTTCAGGTGATAAAACTGCCCGACGGGAATGTTTTCGGCGTAGCGCCAGGTGCGGCCGCCGTCGTGGGTGATGTTGAGGCCGCCGTCGTTGCCGTTGATGATGAAATTCGGGTCATCGGGGCTGATCCAGAAGGCGTGGTGGTCGAGGTGAATTTTCCAGCCGACCCAGGTCTCGAACGACTTGCCGCCGTCCTCGCTGCGGTTGAGGTAGGTGTGCAGGCTGTACAGGCGGTTTTCGTTTTGGGGGTCCACATAGATTTCGGCGTAGTAAAACGGTCGGCCGCCTACATTTTCCGAGGTGGTTTTGCGCCAGCGTTGGCCGCCGTCGTCGCTACGGTACAGGGCATTTTCTTCGGCTTCTACAAGGGCGTACACCACGTTGGGTTTGTTGCGAGCCACGGCCAGGCCGATACGACCGAGTTCGCCCTTGGGCAGGCCGTCTTTTTCGGTGCGCTGCTGCCAGGTTTCGCCGCCGTCGTAGGAGACGTACAGGCCGGAGCCTTTGCCGCCGGACTTGAAAAACCACGGCCAGCGGCGGTATTCCCACATGGCTGCGAACAGTTTGTTCGGATTGGAGGGGTCGGCCACGAGATCGGCGCAGCCGGTAAGGTCATTGACGTACAACACCTTGCGCCAGGTCTTGCCCGCGTCAGTGCTTTTGAATACGCCGCGTTCCTCGTTGGGTCCGTTGGTGGAGCCGAGCGAGGCGGCCCACAGGATGTCGGGGTTGTCGCGGTGCAAAATAATGCGGTGGATAGTTCGGGTTTTTTCCAACCCGGCGTGCTGCCACGTGCGGCCGCCATCCACGGATTTGAACGCGCCGAGGCCGAAGTTTTGCGAGTTGCGGGGGTTACCTTCGCCGGTTCCGACCCAAATCAGGTCGGGGTTGAGCGGGTGTACAGCCAGCGCGCCGATGCTCTGCGTGGGTGCCGCGTCGAAGATGGGCTGCCAGGCGGTGCCGCCGCTGCGGCTGCGCCAAACGCCGCCGGATGCTGCGCCCGCGTAGATCGTTTGCGGGTCGGCGGGGTCGCAGGCGATGGCCGTGATGCGGCCCGACATGGCACCCGGGCCGATAGCCCGGACGTTGAGCGTGCGCAGGTGGTCGGGGTTGAGGTTTTGGGCAGCAAGGCCGACAGCGCTGAGGAGGAGGGTGAAACAGACTTTCCAGGTTTTAAAAACCTGGAAAGTCTCCGGGAGCGTAAGGCGTTGGAACATCGTTTGAAAAAGTTGAATGACAAAAACACAGAGCATTGGGGCAAAACTCCAAAAAGAATTGTGAATGAACGGGGTACTTGCCGCAGCGATTTCCATTTTCGACAAAACAGCTACCATGAACATGAATAAAGCACTATATTTCTTACTTTTGAACCCCGAAAGACGAATCGTGCGGGAAAGGGAAGGCTACACGCTCTTACTCCACGACATCAAGCGCTATTTGAAATAATTACCTGACCACAGCATCACACCATGCAATACGACACCAACAAGTACAAAATCTACACCTGGAAGAGCGGCGTTATGCTGCACTGGGTCCTCAATCCCGGCTTGGCAATCAACGAAGTGATCCTCGGCCAGCGCGTCCCGAAGGTGAGCCTGATAGACAAAACCAGCGACAAGCCGTACATGGATCGCGGCTTCGTGCCCTGCCCGCATTGCAGCCATCTGCACCCTTCGCTGACGTGGTCTGCCAAGAACAATTTAGCCTTCGGCAACTGGTTCGGCCTGTACTGCCACAAGTGCGGCGGCATCATTCCCTGCCTGATGAACGCGCTCAGTTTTATCCTGCTCGTGGTGACGGCCCCGCTGTGGTGGTGGTTCCGGGATTCGCTCCGAGCAGCGTGGCTGACGCGCCAGCCCGCCCGCTATGCCGATCTTGATCTGAGCGGCCTGACGTACACCAAAACGAGTTGGCTGGCGATGGGGCTAACCTTTGGTGTAGTCATGTTTTCACTCCAAACCATTCTGCCGCCGCTGATCAGTAAAGTACCATTTACCACGGATAGTATCGTGACCGGCCTGATTATCGCAGCACTCGCCGGATTAGTTTTCGGACTGGCCATGAAACTGTGGATGGGAAGACGCGGTAAAGGTTCCGGGGTTTCGGATTAGACATAATCGCGCAACCCGAAACCTTCCAACCCGAAACCTTTCAAACCAGAAACCCCAAAAACTGCATCTTTGCCCGTGTATGACCGAGCAGACCCTCATCGAACGCCTGAAGGATCAGGACCGGGCAGCGCAAAAATGGCTGTATGACCGCTATTCGCCGGTCATGTTCGCCGTATGCCGCCGGTATCTGAGTTCGCGGGAAGACGCAGAAGAGGCACTCGTAAGCGGGTTTTACAAGGTTTTTGCCCAAATTCACACGTTTTTGGGCAACGGCAGTTTCGAGGGCTGGGTTCGTCGGATCATGGTGAACGAGTCGCTGATGTTGCTGCGCAAGGCCCAACCGCTGATATTTCCCGGCGACGATTTTCAGCCCGCCGATACCCACGATGCCTTTTCTGTGGAGGCCGATATTTCTGCCCGCGAAATCCTCGAACTGCTCGCACTACTTCCACCCGGCTACCGAACGGTGTTCAACCTGTATGTACTGGAGGGCTTCAAACACCAGGAAATCGCCGATATGCTCGGCATTAGTATCAACACCAGCAAGTCCCAACTCATTTTGGCGAAAGAGAAAATGAGAGGCCTGCTGAAAGCCAAGGGAATCGTTTAACTTAATGATGAATGATGAATGATGAATGATGAATTTCCGGGGTACCCGCGTTCATCGTTCACCATTCATCATTCATCATTCATCATTTTGAAAGATGGATTTGTTTGAGTTTTTTCGTGAAAATGAGTCCAAGCTGCACGAGCGTCCGCCGGAGCAGGCTTGGAAAAAATTGGAAGGCCGTTTGGAGCGCAGTCGCTTGAAGCGGCAGCGGGCTATTCGTTTTTTGCAATTGGGCACCGTGGTAGCGGCCCTCACGCTGCTACTTTTGGCCGCCGGCCTCGTTTGGTATTTTTCCCGAAAAACCTGAACAAGTCCACTGACAGCGAGGTCGGAATCAAGCGCTCTCCGAAACCCTGCAACCAGAAACCCTCCAACCTTCTAACCAAAAATCATGCACCTTCACCTTGGCCTGCATTTCGACAATCTCGTTTTTTCCGCGCCGCACGAGCCGCGTGCGGGCGTGTTGTATGCCGGGCCGAAAAAACTGCTGACGTGGTTGGAGACCCAACTGGGGCTGAATGGCTGCCCCGAAAACACCGATTATTTGCGCATCGAACTGTACCGGCAGGCGCTGTTGCAGGTGCTTGAAACCGCTTCTTCCCTTCCATTTTTCGCCGCCTCGTTTGAAGCAGATCGCTTCGCCACCGCCGAAGCGCTGTTGGCTTGGCGCGATGAGCTGTTGCTGGCAGGTTGGGATTTTTTGCCTGCAGGCGACTGCCCGCCGCGTCTTGCTGACTTGGCCCGCGTTGAGGTTTTTTTTAGCCAAAAAACAAATGCCCCGGAGATCGGTGCGGCGGCCATAGGTTGGGCCGACCGATTTGCCCGGGCACTTCGGTGGTTACCGGTGCGCCCGATGATGCCTCTGGACGAAGTTGTGCTGCACGAGCCGGAGATCGTTCTGCCGCCGGTCTTGCGCCGGGCAGTGGCCGTACTTCGGGCGATTGGCGTATCTGTCCGGGAGGCCCGCGCAGAGGGTGCGGCCACCGACCCACATTCGGATCTGGCCTGGCTGCAAGGGCGCATGTGTGGTCGTGTTTCGGGCAAAAAAACCGCGACCGCCGACGGCTCTCTGCTCGTGTTGAGGGCCAGACGCGATAGCGATGCAGCAGTTTTCATAGCGCAGTTTTTGGCCAAGAACCCGGTTTGGGAGCCGGTTTTTTTGATCCCTGAAATGAATCGCGCGTTGGAGCAGGCGCTTCAGCAGGAAGGCTTCCCGGCCATGGGCGTACTATCGGCATCGTTGGCGCGGCCTGCACTCCAGGTGTTGAAATTGGCTCCCGCCTTTCTCTGGGAGCCGGTGGATGTGTTCAAAATTATGGAGTTTGTCACCCTGCCGCTCAAACCGCTCGACGACGGGCTGGCGTTGGAGATCGCCCGCGTACTGGCCGCCAAACCTGGGTTGTTCAGCGACACGTGGTTTGCCGCAGTGCTGGAGTATCTGGAGCGCGAGCAGGTGCCCGATTCGGTACGGGAACAGTACGAGTTTTGGTTTGCCCGCCGCCGCTACCGGGCCGATGGCACGGCTCCCAAGCGCGATGCACTGGAGTTATATGCCTATCTGCACCGTGGGGCGCTGGAGCGGTTTTCAGAAAAAGAAAACGCCACGCTGCTTGTACTGGCCGAGCAGGCGCGACGCATTCGCGATTTGTTGGAAACCCTGCCGGAGCAGCGCATCGGTTTTTTGGAACTGGAGCGCATCGTGCGCACGATATACGAGCCGGCACCTGTGCAACTTACCGTGGGCGATTCGGGGCATTTTCCATTCGTACACCAGCCCGGTGCATTTGCCGCTCCGGCGGAAAACCTCGTATGGTGGAACTGCCTGTTCGATGGCACCGCTCCCCTACCCGACCGCTGGCAGCAAGCCGAACGCAACTGGCTGGCCGCAAAAAATATCGAACTGGACAGGCCCCAAACCGAAGGTCTGCGGCAGCTGTTGCTCGGCCAAAGGCCTGTTCTGCAAGCAGCCAGCCGCCTTGTGTTAGTGGTACCCGAACAAGCCGAGGGAGCCAGTGCCTTGCCCAGCCTGTTACTCAGCGACATCGAAACCGCATTCGACAACCACAAGGCCCTCACTTTTGACCTCGAAAACCCGGAGAAGTGGGCAGTATTGGAGCACTTCGCCACCATACCCGGTCGGGTGCATGTAGGAACCCGCCCCACAGCCCTCCTGCGCCCGCACCTGCACATACCCAACCCGGAGCGTCTTAGCGATAGCGAGTACGAAACACCGACCAATCTGGAACACCTGTTTTACTACCCGCACCGTTGGTTTTTTAGGCAAAAAATGCGGCTGTTCCCGACGAGTTTGCTCAGTGTTTCGCGCGATCAAACGCTGTTGGGGAGTTTGGCGCACCGTTTTTTTGAATTGCTTTTGAAAGAAAAAGATTGCCTTGCGTGGGACAAGCCCGCCGTTCGAGACTGGATCGTCGGGCGGGCAGCGGGTTTGCTCGAGCGAGAAGGGGCCACACTCCTTCTGTACGGTCGCGAACCGGAACGCAACCAGTTTCTAAACCGCATTCAAAACGCCGCGTGGAGCCTGTTGACACTCATCCGATCCAATGGTTGGGCCATTCACGATACGGAAATGGCGTTGGAGGGAAGTCTCTCGGGCTGCCCCATCCGCGGCAAGGCCGACCTCGTACTGCGCCGCGCTCCCGACGAATGGGCCGTTGTGGATTTGAAATGGAGCGGTGCCAAGCGGCGCAAGGAGATGATTCAGAATGGTGAAGACCTGCAATTGGTGCTGTACGCCAAACTCCTGCCACCGCCCGAAGTGTGGGCGCACACAGCCTATTTTATCCTCGAAGACGGCAAGATGATCGCCCGGAACAAGGTTGCATTCCGCGATGCAATAACCACCGAAGGCCAATGGGACAACCACGCCGATGCCTGTGACGCGATTTATGCCCGCATGGAAAAAACGTTTGCCTGGCGGCTCAATCAGTTGAAAAACGGCCTGCTCGAATTGCGCAACGCCCGTACAGCCGCCCGATTGGACGACTTGTATGCCGAGCAACTGCTCGATTTGCTCGAAATGAAATCAGAGGATGCCCGCTGGGATGACTACCGGGTCTTGATGGAGGTATAGTGTCGTTCATTATGGATTTGTTCGCAAGGCAAGCCGTATTTTTTCACCTTACTTTCCGCAATGTCGAAGCAAGCAGCCACCTATTGGTCGGTTCAGTTGGGGTTCTTTTTTCGGGAAAGCAGCGAGCAGACTCTCGATGCCCTTTTTCAATCCTTTTTTGTAAGAGCATGTTTGAACACGAGGAGAATGTTGCGCAGCAGCACCGCGTCTTGCATACCCCGGGTTTCATCGTTGAGCGAAGATTGCACATTCACCTTGACAAAGCCGAAGTGCGGAGTACACCCGGTCAGCACTTGAGGTACCTTGCCGTATTGCTCGCGCAGTGGCCCGGGGCCAAAGGCACTTTTCCGTGGTAAAAGAGGATCGAGATAGGCAATGTGAAGCAGGGAAAACTTTTTTTTATCCTCCCAGCTATTTCCGCTCTTGAATTTCTACCTTTGCGGGCGTTTTTTCAAAAAGTACAAATATTATTGGAATACCATGGAAATCATTGCTATTCAAGGTCACACGAAAGATAACTCCGGCAAGCAGGCTGCCAAGCAAGTTCGCCGCTCGGGCATGGTGCCGGCAATCATGTATAAAAGTGGCGGAGGCGAGGCTATCTCGTTCAGTATAATGCCCGCTGAGTTCCGCCACCTCATCTACACGCCTAAATTCAAACTGGCCGAGATTGAGGTCAACGGCAAAAAACACAAGTGCATCGTCAAGGACATCCAGTTCCACCCGGTGACCGAAGCCGTTTTGCACATTGATTTTCTGGAACTGATTCCGGGCATAGCCTTCAAGGCATCTGTACCGTTGCGCTACGCCGGGCAAGCGCCGGGTGTAAAGGCTGGCGGCAAGCTCATCACTACGCTGCGCAAGATCAATATCCTGACCACACCGGAAAAAGCTGTGGACGAGGTGATCGCCGATATTTCCCAGATGAACCTTGGCGATACGATCCGTATCCGTGATATCCGTACACAAGACGGTGTCACGATCACCAACAACAGCGCCATTCCGATCGCCAACATCGAAATCCCGCGTGCACTCCGCGGCAAATAAGCAACTGGTACCCTAAAAAACATGAGCCATCCCGGCATTCGGGGTGGCTCATGTTTTTTAGGGTAAATTTACACTCTGGCTGCCGCTTGAAGCCGGAAAAGGGAGCACAAACACGCTCCAACCTACGGCCATCGTTCCTTACCTTTCGCCTTATGGTTTTAGTCATTTACGTGTGCCCAAATTTCACTGCCAACGCCGTCAAGTTTATTGACGTGCTCAGCAGCCTGCCCGGTGTACGTTTCGCCTTGGTGTCCCAAGAATCATTGGTACTGCTTCCATTGGAAATTCAAACACGTGTCGTCGGTTTCCGGCAAGTGGCTGATGTGTTTGATGCAAACACATTAATCTCTGCCGCCGCCAACATGCGAGACGATCTTGGCGGCCCCATCCACCGCTTAATAGGGGCCGTGGAAGCGCTGCAAGTGCCTCTGGCTACTGCTCGCGAACGGCTCGGCGTGACGGGCATGAGCGTGGAAATCGCGCTGAATTTCCGCGACAAACAGCGGATGAAGGACCTCTTCCGCCAAGCCGGGCTTCCCTGTGCCCGTTCACGAGAGGTAACCGGACGTACGGAGGCTGCTGCATTCGCAGCCGAATGCGGTTTTCCTATTGTAGTGAAGCCCCCCGCAGGTGCCGGTTCATTGTCCACGTTCAGGGTAAACAACCCCGCCGAACTGGACAAAGCCTTAGCCGCGATACCTGATTCGTCCGCTTTGTTGGAGGAGTTTGTTGTGGGTACCGAGCATTCGTTCGATACGTTTTCGCTCGACGGGCAACCAGTTTTTCACTCGTTGTCCAACTACCTCCCCAACCCCTTGGAAGTGATGCGGGAACCTTGGATCCAGTGGCAGGTTGTGGTACCTCGCGAAGTGGAGGCTCCACAACACGATGACATCCGGCAAGCCGCCTTTCGGGCGCTGCAAACACTCGGTATGGGTACAGGCATTAGTCATTTGGAATGGTTCCGCCGGTCCGATGGCAGTTTGGCCATATCGGAGGTAGCGGCCCGTCCACCGGGTGCTCAGTTTATGACCTTGCTGAGCCGGGCCAGCGATTTTGATGCTATTGGCGCTTGGGCACGCTTGGCGGTATTCGGCACGTTTGAGCCGCCAAAGAGACAGTACGCTGTGGGTGCCGCATACCTGCGCGGGCAGGGTCACGGGCGCGTGCGGGCCGTGTACGGGCTGGACACTGTGCAGCGCGAAGTGGGGCATTTGGTCACCGACTTCAAAATTCCGCAAATTGGACAAGAGGCCGCTGGCAACTACGAGGGTGAGGGCTACATCATTCTCAGGCACCCGGAAACAGAGGTCGTACAACGGGCGTTGAGTCGCGTAGTGTCCGTTTCGCGGGTGGTTTTGGGGTAAGATTTACCGTAGGTTTCTAAAGACGCGGCGATGGGAGACACAAACCTTCAGGCAAAACCCCAGTCATCGCTTTTTTCACCGTAGCCCCGATCTGGGCGGGCGATTGCACGACGTGGATGCCGTTTTCGGCCATGATACGCATTTTGGCAGCGGCCGTATCATCGGCGCTGCCAACAATAGCACCTGCGTGACCCATTTTTCGACCTTTAGGCGCTGTTTGGCCAGCGATAAACCCGATGACAGGCTTGCGGTTACCGTGTTGGCGAATCCAGCGGGCAGCCTCTGCCTCGAGAGAGCCGCCGATCTCGCCGATCATAACGATTGCCTCGGTTTCGGGATCGTTCATAAACAGTTCGATGGCCTCAAGAGTGGTGGTGCCGATGATCGGGTCGCCGCCGATGCCGATGGCGGTCGTGATGCCGAGGCCGGCCTTGGCCACCTGATCGGCTGCTTCGTAGGTCAGGGTGCCCGATTTGGACACCAGACCGATGGGGCCGCGCTTGAACACGAAGCCGGGCATGATACCTACTTTGGCTTCGTCGGGCGTGATGATGCCCGGACAGTTTGGGCCAATAAGTCGGCAGTCTTTTCGGTCAATGTACGCCTTGGCACGCACCATATCCTGCACCGGTATGCCTTCGGTAATGGCAACTATAACCTTGATGCCCGACTGGGCGGCCTCAATGATGGCATCCGCAGCATAGGCTGGCGGGACAAAGATGATGGACGTATCAGCACCGGCTTTACGCACGGCATCTTCTACTGTATTGAAAACGGGGCGGTCGAGGTGGGTTTGGCCACCTTTGCCCGGTGTTACCCCGCCGACAACATTTGTGCCGTAGGTGATCATTTGCTCGGCATGGAACGTGCCCTCTTTTCCTGTGAAACCCTGTACGATTATACGGGAGTGCTTATTGACTAAAACTGCCATGTAGGTATTGGTTCGATGATTTGATTATTTTTCTGCTTGAATGATGTACACGTCTTCATTGGGGCGCTTCATGTAGTAGTGCTCGCGGGCGTATTTTTCCTTTGTCAGTTCAAAATCAGTGGCTTCTTCTTTGGCCTCAATGATCTTTTTCTCATAGTAAGTTTTGTCATCTTCCAAGCGTTGTTGCGCTCGGTGGAGCCGCCATTGGGTCCAAAAACTGTGCTTGTCCAAAAAGATGAGCAAGAAAAAGAAGACCAACAGGGTCAGGTAGTACCGGTTTTGCAGAGGTGGCGGCAGCCGTTGCCAGAGTGCTTGCCACGGATTTGTCGGAAGTGCCATGACGATGGGTTGTTTGCCTGCCGTTGGTGTAGCCACGGTGGGCGGACGAAAAATTGGCACAAAACTATGCAATACTTCTCGACAAGCCAACGGAGCAAAAAAGGTTTGTGCCCGTCCGATCAATCGGCTTGTGTATCAACTCTTCACACTTTCGATTACCTGGCAAAGCCGGGTCAAAATGTCCTCGACGGTGCCAAGGCCATTGACGCTGTGGCTTTTGCCTCGCAGGGCGAAGTAGTCATACACAGGGGTTGTTTCTTTTTTGTAAACGGTGATCCGATTTTGGATGACGATTTCGTCCGAGTCGTCGGGGCGGCCAGATGTGGCTCCCCGAATTTTGATTCGTTGAATGATTTCGTCGTCTGGCACCTGCAACGCGATCAGGGCATGGATGGCAGTACCTTCCTCGTCCATAAGTCGGTCCAGTGCTTCTGCCTGTGGAATGGTGCGCGGGAAGCCGTCGAAAATAAAACCCTGTGCATCGGGATGAGCCTCCACTTTGTTGCGCAACATACCAATGGTAACGGAATCGGGCACCAACTCGCCCTTGGACATGAAAGCTTTTGCTTGCAGGCCGAGGGGGGTATTATTTCCAATTTCGTAGCGAAACAGGTCGCCCGTGCTGATATGCACAAGTTGGTAGCGTTCGACCAAATGCGCTGCCTGGGTGCCTTTCCCAGAGCCGGGCGGGCCAAAAAGTATCAAATTGATCATAAAAAAAAGGGTGAAAATTTGGGTCGGCAAAAGTAGGGAAATAAATCAGAAGTCGGTGAAGCGGTAGCGTTTCCCAAAAGTTTGAATCCAGTCGAACAAGCGCCAAGCATCTTCGGGTCTGAAGAGTTCGGTGCCGAGATTCATCGTAGCTGCCGTACCGCAGGCAACGCCAATCTGAGCCATTTCGAGAGGGTCTTTGCCCTCGCTAATGGCCCAGACCATGCCAGCCACCATGCTGTCGCCAGCCCCGACGGTACTGCGTTTTTCCACGATGGGCGCGGCAATGTGTACAAACCCATCGCGCGTGGCCAACAGAGCTCCATGCGGGCCTAAAGATACCACGACGATTTCACAGGTGCCGCGGTGTATAATTTCCATGGCAGCATCGTCCACTTGGTTCATTTCTAATTTTTCCACGCCCACCAGCCCACTGAGTTCGCTGAGGTTTGGCTTGAGCAGGTACAGACCCTCTCGTGCAGCCGCCTGCAACGCCGCGCCCGAGGTGTCGAGTACAAACCGCGCTCCGATCTGTTTGGCCAAGGCGGCTACCTTGGCGTAATAGGTTTCGGGCAACCCGGGAGGCAGGCTGCCGCTGGCCACCAGCACCGAGGGGCCCAGGCGGCGCACTGCATCCAGGCAGGCATCCGCATCGCGCTCACCGATGTACTGGCCCGGCAGCGTGAAGCGGTATTGGAGGCTGTTCCCGGTTTCGAGTACAGAAAAATTCTCCCGTGTTTCGCCGGGTACCTCAACCGTTTCCGCGTGTACGCCAGCCTCGGTCAGGAGGCTCGCCAAGCGCTGGCCGTTGGGGCCACCGACCGGAAACACCGCCGTACTCGTTGACCCAAGTCGTTGAATTCCCTTGGATACGTTGATCCCGCCTCCGCCCGCGTCAAGTTTAGGTGCCGAGCAACGCAGTTTATGTTCGGGAGCGATCCGTTCGACTGTGGTGCTTTTGTCCAAAGCCGGGCTTAGAGTAAGGGTGACTATTTTCACGGCGGTATTTGTTTGGGACAATGATACGAACGCTCGGCGAAACCAGCCAAACAACGGCGGCATCTTGGCCCGCATTTTTATACTTCGCGCTGCGAGGTTTTGAGCATGGCCTTCGGCCTACTATTTTGATTAGCAGCGCTCAGTATGACAAAAGCGGCTTCGCACCTTGCGGTGCGAGGTATACCTTTGTGGGCACCGATCACAAATCAAAAGCGACATGGCCGATTTTTTTTATCAAAAACGCGTCTGGGTGACGGGTGCCTCTTCAGGCATCGGCGAGGCCCTTGCCCTCATGCTCGGCGAGCGAGGTGCCAATTTGATTCTTTCTGCCCGAAATGAGGCAGAGTTGCAACGAGTCGCCGCTGAGGCAACAGCTCGGGGGGCCAAAAGCGCCTTGGTTCAGCCTCTTGACCTAAGTGCCCACGCCAACGTGCCCGGTGTCGTACAAACGATTTTGCGACAAGTCGGCAAGGTGGATATCTTGATCAATTGTGGTGGCGTTTCGCAACGCAGTTTGGCCCTAGACACGCCTCTTGAAGTGGACAAGCGGATCATGGCCGTCAATTTTTTTGGAACCGTGACCCTGACAAAAGCGCTGTTGCCCAGCATGCTGACCCACCAATTGGGTCACATCGTGGTGGTGACCAGCCTTACAGGCAAATTTGGCTCACCGCTTCGCTCAACCTACGCCGCTAGCAAGCATGCCCTGCACGGTTTTTTCGACAGCCTTCGGGCCGAAGTTGCGCACACACCTCTCCGGGTCACCTTGGCTTGTCCCGGCTTTGTCCGTACCCATGTCAGCATAAACGCCCTGACAGCATCGGGGCACCCGCAAGGCGTGATGGATAATGCCACCGACAAGGGTATTTCGGCTGAGGTCGCTGCTCGCCGCATTTTGTCGGCGGTTCAAAACGAAAAAGAGGAGGTCTGGTTTGGAGGGAAAGAGGTGCTTGGTGTGTATCTCAAACGATTTTTCCCGGCTTATTTTTCCAAAGTGCTCGCTAAGGCCAAAGTCACCTAACATTGTGCTAAGAGCGTGTTTAAATTTCAGTGCCGAGGCGAAAGCGAGCAAATTTTGTTTCAGGCAAGGCAAAATTTGCAGGCATAGCCGGTTGTCTATGGCGAAAATTTTAACGCAGCATGAAGCAAAATTTGCCGCTTGTAGCCCGGCGGCTGAAATTTAAACACGCTCTAAGAAAGTACTACACCCTTGTTGTAGCCAGCAAACGTTTGACGCTATAGCGCCCACTGCCTTTGCCCAGCAACATCAGCAAGCCGCCGATGATGGCCATATCTTTCATAAACAGGATTTTGTGTATTCGCAACTCCACGTCGTTGGCGTAGGTCCAAAAGTCATGTATGATAAAGGTTACCGGTATCCAGTACATGAGTAGCATGATTGCGCCCAGCGATGAGCGGTAGCCCAGCAAGACCATTGTCCCGCCCATGAACAGGAAAAGTATGGCTCCGTACAAAAGCATGTCTTGGTTCCAAGTCAACCCGTGGTGGGTCATGGATTCCTTGGTTTGCTCAAAGTACAAGGCCGAGTCCAGTGATTCAAAGAAAAAAATCGCCGATAAAAAAATCCGTCCAATCAAGTCGGTTACGTCTCGCATGAATTTGTGTTGAATATGATACGGCGAAGGTACGGGTGATTTACGATTTACGACTGCACGCTTGGACAATCGTAAACCGTAAATCGTATATCGCGTAATCACATTTTCACCACCCGGTACACCAACACGTTTTTGCCTTCCCGAGTAAGCCGCAAGAAGTACAAGCCGTCGGAAAGTTCAGTCACAGGCAAGCTCCATTCCTGCAAGCCACTTCCGGTAGTCGCCACATTTTGGCTTATCAAAAGCCGGCCGGACAAATCACTTACCTGCAACAGTCCCTCGAACGCCTCCCGGCTATCCACCTGAATCTTCAGCATTTCGGTCGCTGGGTTAGGAAATACCCGCACATCGGCCACTATTGGGTCAAAAACCGCCGAAGCGCCGGCACAGGCAAGGCCTCGTATGACTTGTCCGCGAATTTCGCCTCCCGGATTAGCCGCAGTATGCACGTTCATGTAAGTCCCTGCGTTGGCGATCAATGTAGCATTGATGCCTGTTATGGCGATAGCACCTTCGCTGTATGGCGCAGGCGTGGTCAACCCGAACAGTACCCCTCCCGTTGCACCCGTTGCTCCCGTGTGAATATGGGCTGCCGTGGCAGGGCCGCTAAGGTTGTTAACCGATAGTTTGTAGCGAGCAGTGAGGTTGCCCTGATCTATGGACACCATTCCGGCCCCGTACCCGGTACTGTTGGTTGACGGTACTTCCTGTGCTCCACAAAGCTCAAAAGCGTATGATTTTCGTAGGTTGGACTGAATCTGCCCTCGAATTTCACCACTCGGATTGGCGGCAGTATGCACATTGAAATACCAATCACCTTTGATAAGATCAGAGATACGGGCACTGTCCAGCGCCACCGTAGCCGTGTACAAGCCCGTAGCCAAAGGCACTGCTGTGAGGCCGAATACTACCCCTCCCGCAACACCGCCAGCTCCCCGGTGTACATGGGCGGCAGTAGCCGGGCCGCTCAAGCCGGTCACCTGAACAAAATACACCAGACTGTCAAGGCCGGGCACAACCGACACACCGCCAATACCGATGGCGTTGGTCGTTACCGGGGGCGTTTCCTGATCGCCGTTCAGCAAGGCAAATCCGCTGAGATAACTTAGAAAACTCAATTGTCCACGCACTTCTCCTCCGGGATTAGCCGCTGTATGCACATTGACATAGTATGCACCCGCAAGGAGCTTGGTAACAAAATCAGCTGGCAAACTACTTGTGGGCAATTCGCCAATCAAGGTATTGCCGGAGAAACCTAGCCCCGCTACCACCGGGCCAGCAGCGCCAATAGCACCTTCATGGATATGTGCTGCGGTGATTGCACCGCTCAAACCATTCACCACGAAACGGTACTGAACCTTGTTGTGGCCAAGGGTAATTTGAACCCCGCCCATGCCTGTTGCTGTCGTTATTACTTGCGGCACTTCGTTCAGGCCAGTGAGTACGCAACCAAAATGAAGGTCAGTTTCCGGAATCAATTGGCCTCGTATTTCACCAGATGGGTTCATGGCTGTATGCACATTTACATAAATCCCCGTGGTCAGAAGTTGACGAAGCAAGGTCGGAGACACACCCACTTCGCCCGCAAACTTGTTGCCGGTTCGGATTGCATTCAGGTCAAGCACCACCCCTCCGCTTACGCCGGGTAATCCAGCGTGCAAGTGTGCGGCGGTGACAGGGCCGCTCAGGTTACTGACCACACCTTGGATTTGCATCGTTTTGCGGTCGGCCCCGATAAGCACGGTAATCAGACCTTCGCCACTGGTAGTTACGGCTGGCACCTCCTGAGCACCATTGAGATGTGCGGCAAACATCAGCTGTCCCGATTGAGCCGTCAGCGAACTGCTCAAACTAAGCAAAAGCAGGGATGTCAATTTTGTAATCGAAGTAAGGGAGATTGATTTCATATTGAAATATGTTTGGTTAAAAAATCAGATTGTGAGAGCGCTTGAACAAGCGGCCAACACATATACGAATCAAATTCCGCTATAGTTTTCAACGACGCAATTCGTTTTGAAAATTTTGGCGAAAGGCCAGATTTATATACTTCGCGCTGCGAGGTTTTGTGCATGGCCTTCGGCCTACTATTTTGATTAGCAGCGCTCAGTATGACAAAAGCGGCTTCGCACCTTGCGGTGCGA
>JBEBHD010000088.1:0-17294 GCA_040080915.1 Saprospiraceae bacterium | reverse complement strand
ATATTACGGCAGCCGCTGCAATACCACTTTCCGCAACACACTTCCAGCATCTGTCTGCAGGCGCACGGTGTATACCCCGCTGCTGAGCCAGGAACCGGTATCCGAGCGGCCGTTCCAGGTTGCCACATTCGGCCCGGCAACTGCCGACACCGGTCTGCGCACCACCTCGCGGCCCTGCGCGTCGCTGATCGTGAGCATCACCTCTTCCGCCTTCGGCAAATTAAATCGAAGCGTTGTTTCGGTTGCAAACGGATTGGGCTGTACATCGAAACCCAACGTGGTGCCGAAGTTCTCTTCGGCAAGCGTGGTAAGCAGTTCGAACGGCACCGGATTCTCGATACTGCCCCGGTGCTCGCCGGGGGCGAAGTACAGCGTTTCCGTCAAATCCTGCACGCTGCCCGTAGCATCGTCGAACAGTTTGAACCGCAACAGTTCGCCCGCCATGTTGGCGTAGGTGGTCAGGAAAAACAAGTGTGCATCCAGCGGTTCGATGTAGATCGCCTGGGCGGTGCCGCGTATTTCGCCGCCGATAAAGGCTCCGAGTTCCATGTCGCTGGTGGTGGCATTTTTACCATTGAAGCGGATCATGCCGATGAGTGTGTTCGTGTGTTCGAACGTCCTCGGATTCACCGTCCAGTGAGCGGGCGGTGTTTCTGTTTCGCCACGCGCCTCAATCTTCGTTTCCACAAACGGACTGGGCGGTGGCGGGTAAGTCAACACAGTCGGGTTGGTCAGCCTGATCTGGTAGCCGTTGGGCGGTTGCATGAACTTCAGGTTGCCCAACCAGCGGTAAATCGTATCGGGCGGGATCACCACTTTGGTGTATTGCGCGAAAGCCACCTGGCTCTTGATCACGTCGCCGGGCTGCGCCGCTACCGAAGCCAGGGCATCGTCAATGGCCAGCGAGTAGTTGGGCACGTAGCCGATCCAGTTCCACCCGGTCACGAGCGGAATAGGTGTAGTGGCCGGATCAATAGGCGAGCCGACCATGCGCAGCGTATCCGGCTGGTCGGCTCGGTAGATGTACATACCGGTGTTGTTCAGGTTGGCCAGCGAGCCTACCCAGTTGCTCCCGCTGTAAATGGAGAACGGCCCCTGGCTGCGGAGCAGGTCGTTTTCCGGATGTTTGAGCGAGGCCAGCGCCGCATTCAGGCTGTTGTCGGGGAACGCTAGGTTGAACGAAATCCAGTTCCAGCCGAAGTTGAACGGCACTTCGCGCAACAACAAACCGCCCGTATGCACCACCTGCGGCGTGCCGGGCGAACCGATCACATTGTCGGCCTGGAAGGTGAATGGCTCCTGCACAAAACCGTACCGCTCGCATTCCGAAGCATCCCAAACCTCGATTCGGATCGGGTCGAGCATGTCGTCGGGGTTGCCGTAGATAGTCAGGTAGGCCAGGTAGCTACCGAGCAGCGGAACATACTGGATATTGGCGCGGCCGCGCAGTTCGTCGTTGATGTATGCCGCCACGATGTCTTCCGGGTCGGCAGAGAACACGCCTTCGATATTGACCTTGAGCACCATGCTCATGGTGTTTTCGTACAGCCCGGCATTAACGTATCCGTATGGCGGACGGCACACGACGCGCACGCCGATGGGTAAGCCCTCATCACCGCCCATGAAAAAAGGATTCTGCCCCGTTTCGGTATGCAGCGTGATCGAGTCCGACCAGCGGCCGAAGGCCAGCGATGAGTCAATGTAGAAATTGATCGGGCGGATTTCATTCGCCGCCAGCGTTCCCTGATCGGGCGAGATGTGTACCCAATCCGGCGCATTCAGGATTTTGAACGGCACTGGATAGCCGCCGCGATTGTGAATATTGGCTACCGTTGTTCTGTTTTCGTCCTCGTACTTCGTCATGCCGAGACTGTCGGTCAGCCAGGCCAGTTCGTTGCGATCCACATAAAATTCCCAGACGCCGTTGTTGAATTTGGTACCGTTGAACACATTGCCGGTCAGGTCTTCAATGCCATGCAGTTCGGCTCGAAGGATGCGGTTTTCGAAAAACTTGTTGTCAAAGTTCGGGTCCAGCACGATCTTATTCTCAAAACAGGTCATGTCTATGTCAATCAGATCGTTCGTTGTGGCATCGTACAGTTCCACTTTGCCCACAGGAGGAACAAGTTTGTCGCAGTTGACATGCTGGTTGAACGTGAAGGAAATTTCGTCGCCCACGTGGTACACCCCGTCCGACGGCTGCGGCACGCCCACAATGCTGGGCGGTTCGCGGTCTATGCGGCCTTTGATAACTTCCGAAAAACCGGGTTTTGCACTGGCATCGCCGGTACATACCGCCCAGGCATGGATTTCATAAGGCCCGTCGCCCAGGCCATCGGTTTCCCAAATAAAATTGGTGAAATCAGCACCAAGCAGCAAGGTGTCGGGGCCGGGTTTCCTGAAAGTATCCGCTTGTGTATTGTAAAAACCGGACCATCTGGGATTGAACGCCTCGAATTCGCCTCCTGCCGGTGGGACTATGTTGATCCACGCACCATCGCCATCAGAACGGCGGTACTGTACCCGCACCAATTGGAAATCGGGAGAACTCAGGTCGTAACCGGAAACCGTGATGCGACGCTCCGTTCCGGGTTGGATCGGATCATTATTGAGCACCACCCAGTTTGGTTCCGGCACATTGACGGCCACTTCACTGCACGGGCGGATGAAGTCCACACCGAGGTAAATTCCCGAAAAGAACTTGGTGTCGTCGCTAAACGCAATGGATGGATCGCCCCCGAATTCGCACTCGGACACCAGGCCAACCAGCAGGCTGTCGTATTCGTATGTGACCGGGCCGCGCTCCACAGTCAGGGTGATCGGAACAGATGTGCCGTAAGGGATCACATACGGGATCGTGTTGTTGTTCAGCGGTTGGCCGTTCAGTTTGATGACGGCCCCGTCCGGGTTCGTGCCAGCGATGGCTGTAAATCCATACGTCCAGTCTTCATTGGTAGCGCTGAGGTTCCCGAGATTCATGTTGAACACGGCCGGCTCGTTGGCAGGTACATTGATCGCTACGAACTGAGAGCCTTGAGCGAGCGCCAGGTTGGGTGCTTCCCGGTTGGCGGTATTGTCTTCCCAGGGGCAAGACGACTGGCCTGCTTTTGTTCGAAACACCGGCGTGTGGTATACGGAATCCATTGCCACATCTACTGTAAACGCGTCGCCCGGGTCGTCGTCTGCAAGCGAATAACCAACGGTCAGGCCCTTTTCAGTGCCATTTTCATTGGTTGAACCATCGCTGGTAGATGAAGCGAATTGAATCAAGCCAACGACTCCGGAGGCCTGAAACTCGAAACCGATATGTGTAGCCAAAGATTCCTCACTGTTGGTTGCTGTCGTGGTGGCAGAGGAAGAAGACGTGTCGGCTGTTTCGGAATACTCGTAACTGATGCCCGCATCAAAAGAGAGGTTTCGCACCAATTTTGCTTTTTCCTTCAACCCTGCATTTCGATCCAGAATAGCCTGCCAGCGGTCTTTGGATTCTACATAGCGAGCAATGTCTCCTGGTGTAGCAGCGGGGTCAATCGCTAACGAATCGAGGTAGCGCATCACTTGGCTCTCGATGTAGTCTTGTGAATACATAAAAACCGTGGCAAAGGTGTCCGGCTCTATGTTCAGTACTGTTTTCACGCTTGTCGTGCAGAACGTGTCATTGAATGCGACCAGATCGGCAAACCCGAAAATCAGGTTGAAGGCTTCGCCGATGTAGATATCGCCGCCGCTACCCACAACACCGTCGCCGTCGCTGGTTGCAATTGTTTCGGAAATGCTCAAGCAAGTTTGGAACCCGGTTTCAGACACCTTCTGGTAGGAGACGAGAAACTCGGTGCCAATATCGAATATGGGGCCTGCATTCTGGATGGTACCCACACCAACCGGGGCCGTAACGATGGTCACATCACCGCCGAGGTGGTATTCGATACCGCCGCCGCCGCCCACGGAGTAATCGAATGCGGTCGTGTAGTTTTTACAGATCGTGGAGCCTTTTTCCAGATACGCCTGGCTGCCGTCGCCCGGTGGATCGCGTAACACCACGCTCGGCATTTCAGGGAGCAAGGTTGTGAATGTGTTTTCTTTGCTTCGGATACCCGTGACCACAGCCTGCACCACCAAACTACCCGAACGACCAGCCAACGAAGTGCCGATGATTTGGAGTGTTTTCAGGTACGGGGGCGAGGGATTCGGCTCGCCCACCTTAAACCGGTATCTTAAGACCCCGTTGGACATGGTAGTGTCGAGATCGGTATCTGAAAAGCCATTGATAATGCGGAAATTAGCCGTGTCCAGAGGGCAGGTCCCGGGGTCAAGGGTGTCTCCGTTCATCAAATTTATGGTTGGTACATACTGCTCAATGAGGGAAAGGAACAACTGGACATTATCGCCTTTATCCAACACAATGAGAGGCGGGTTACAGCCTGGTATAGGGTCGAGGCCGCTGTTGATGACCACTTCCGGTGGTGCGAAGTAGGTGAAATCAACAACTGTATCCATCTTGGTCAAATTCACAGTTGTACCTCCCTGCACCTGAAAAGCGGCTTTGACATCCGGGTCGGAATGCTCCACTACCGCAACGGTCAGGCTTTCCATGGGCGGTAGTTCGTCGAACACATAGTCGCCACCCTGATTGTCTATGATTATCGTCCGCTCAAGGCAGCCGTCCACCGAACGGACCTTTACCACGCATACGGTGCCCTGCCCCATGCCAGGAGGTGCCTTGATGACCGATTTTTTGCACAAGCCGCCAGCCACCTGGCCTGCTACCTGTCGGGTCGTGACATCATTGAACAGGATACCCGCGATAGGATTTACTACGTTGGTCACCTCCCAAAAAGCCGGTACAAAAGCGTGGTCTTCGAACACCGGTGTAAGCGTGGCCGTTGTGCCCGGATCGAATTCGACAACAAATTTGCCGGTGGAATCTGTGAATATCTTGGGATTGTAGGAGGCACCGTTGACCAAAATCTCCACGTTTTTGGCAAAACAATCCGTGTTTTTGTACCGCACATAACCCGACACCGGCACGGTGGAGCGGTCTATAAAATCCACCTGGTCCACCGATGTCACACTCGGGTTAAGTGTCACCTGGCGGGTGTTAGGTGTAAATATGTGCGGTGAGGTCATCTGCCTGGGAGCAAAGGGCACCCACTCCGCACCGAAATTAGTGCCGTAGGGCAGCAGCACCGAGCCACTGTTGTTCAGCCGGTTGCCATTGCCTTCGTCGAGCGGGAAATAGACCCGCAAGCCCGCTTCCGCCATCACCCGTGGCCTGTACGCGTGGGACAGGATACTATCTACTATAAGCGTAGTATCGTACAGAGCTACCTCGTCTATGAGTCCGCCGAAGTAATCGGTGCGGCTCATGCCACTGGTACGGGCGCCGAGTATCCAAGCTGAGGTTGGGTCCGACCAGTTGCCGGTCACGCCAGCAAACGAGTGGCTGCCGAGTGAGACACCGTTTTTGTAGGCAGTAACCGTTCGGTTGGCACCAACGCTGTCTATCGTGAAAGCCAGGTGTTGGTAGCCCACGCCGAGCGGGCCGAAATTGTGCTCTTGCCCGTTTAGATAAAAGCGGATATCGCTTGTCAAGCCGTTTTGTTTGAGCAGAAGACGGAAGTCGTTTCCGGGCCAGGTTTTGGAAAGCAGGCACTGGTCGCCGTCCGGGCCGGCGCTGTTCACCCACATTTCGAGAGTGGCTTTGGGGGAGACAGAGAAGTTGGGCAATGTGGCGTAGTCGGCTTCGCTGCGCGTAAATTTGAGCGCCCGGTACATGTAAAAATCCTTCATCGGCTCGGCCAAAAATGTGGTACCCGTGCCATAGCTCGCAGATTCAATACGGTAGTAGCCTTCCTCGTTGGTCTTTCCCATCGTGCGCACATACGGGCGATCGGTGTTGAAGGTAGCTCCGCAGAAATAGATCTTGTTGCGGCGAATTACATCGAACGAACCAGTGCCCAGTTCTTCGTCCATTTTCCAATAGTACTTCAGGCCGGTAGTTTGGGACGATGCCGTGCCCATCATGACCTCGTCGAAGTCCAGTTCGTCCAGACGGCGGTGGTAAATACGCAGTTCGTCCAGCCCCCCCTGCCAAGTACCACCGGCGGCGGTGCGGGCACCCACCCGCAGTTCCGAGGCCGAGGGTACGGGAGGCAAGTTGTTGATTTCCACCAGCGCTCCATTGATATAAAGCCGCCCTATGCCGCTGGCATCCATGGTGAGGGCGACGTGGTTCCAGTTATTTTTGATGCTATCTGGGAACACTCCGGTGAGCAGTGCAGCGCTGTTGGCCGTTTGCGCCACTTCAATGCCCTCGTTTCCGCTGCCACTGTTTATCGGGCGGATAAAAAGCGAAAACGGGTGCAGACTGACGATTCCGGCATTAGCCGTTGCACTGGTGGTTTTTACCCAAAAACTCAGCGTCCACTCGCCGTTGTTAAGTGGCACCAGCGTGTCGGTGCCGCTGTCCGAATACGCAAAAGCGCCTGCGCTGGCGCTGAATTTTGCGGAAAAACCCTGCAAGGGAGTCAAGGTAACCAGGGCATCCGGTACGGGGCGGCCGTTGGCGGTTTGTACCCAGCCCGTGACCACACCGTTGGGCACTTGAAAGCCGATGGCCTTGCCCGGTATGCCTTCCCCAAAGTCGTTTATGGCCCGCACCTCGTAGTTGTACGCGCGCCCGGCTATGACATTGAAATCGTTGAAATTGCGGGTTTTACTGTCCACCAAAGCCAAAAACACGCCGTCGCGGTATATCTTGAAGCCTTCGCTGGCCAAAGCACCAAGAGGGTTGATATCCCACGACAACTGAATACGGTCGAGTAATTCGCCTTGTGAGGCTATAACGAATGGCGCGAGTGGCGGCACCAAAAAACGGGACCAGAAACCCATAGTGGAGCTGTTGGCTGGCGACGTAGTAATCCCGATAGCCGTCTGGCCAAGGGAGTAGCTGGAGCGGCGCTGCACGGAATACGCATCCGTGGCGTTTCCAAAATTGAAAAATACCTCGCCTTGCGTGATCTGCGCATCAACCGGAGCACAGGCGGCATCCTGTTGGGCAGTAAGGGTAAGTGAAAAAGATAAAAATGTGCCGATAAGCAGCACACAGGTGTATAGTCGTATGCACATACTCAATCAATTTAAAACAGTGAGAAGGAAGGAGGATCGTCACATGGTCTAATTGATCCGTATGTACACCCACAAGTTCATGTTTACCGGGCGGGTTTCATTGGCGTTTTCCCCGCTGGTTCCGGTGTTTCCGGTATGTTGATTTACGGTGATGCCCGTTGTAGCATCGTACATGATATTCAGATTGCCAGGAGCGCCATAGTCATTGGAGTCACCGTTGGCAGTAGCTTCCTTTGAGTTGCCTGTCGCTGAACCTACTCCCCACCAGCCTTTCGTACCGTGTTTGTGCCCCGGATCGGTTATGGTGTGTGCATGGTTCATCGTATGCTCGTGATTTTTTAAGGCATCGTCTTGAAAGGTCGCGATGGGTGATGTGTTGTCGCGATTGGGGTCGTTATTGGCCCCGCCGCTGAACTCCTGTGCCCGGAAAAACACGCCACTGGCATCGGGGAGATTGGTCATAGATGTGAGAATATTTCTCAGGGCAGTGCCGGATGCAAGGGGCGCGCCGTTCATCGGCACCCAGCAGTTGCCGTTGACGGTTGCAAACTGCGTGGGGTTAAGTATGGAAAACTTTACATCCCCAACGGCACCGGAGCATACTACTTTTTGCGAAAAGGCTACCGAGAGGGCATACGGCGAGTAGGAAAGTTCGCTGCGAGGCGTCAGTTCGTACGAACCAATACGCACGCCGAGGTAGAGGGTGGTGTTAAAATCTGACGGATCCAAAGGCGTTACGCTGCCCAGATAATGGCTGTAAATCCCGCCGATCACGTCCACCGTTGCCATTTCTTCCCAAACATGAGTGCCGCCCATTTCCTGAGGGTACAATCGGAACGTGACGGCCTGCGGCCCATCGGGCACGGAAGCGCCTGTGGCGGTTTTGAGTGTGCCTTGAATACTGAGTTTGGGGTTTTGGGCCAAAAGTTCAGGGGTAACCAGAAGTGTCAGGCCCAAAACGACGAGCGTGTACAAGGTTGTAGCGCGAAGCAGGGTAGACGAAAAATTGATACAAGTAGACTTTTTCATGTAGGCGACAATTTATTGAATTATGTTAGATTAGTATGGTGTAAGAACAGCGCCATTCAGCGTGTTCGATAAATGGCTGTGGTGCAGCGAGCTCCGTTCGCAGCGGCAAAACAATGCCGGGCGAATCGTGGCAATCCGGACTGAGCCACTCCGGGCTACTCATTTCCGGCACTACAAATAAAACAAGGTCGAAAACTAAAAGCCGAAACCGCCGGAGAACCGGCGGCGCAACGTCCCGACAAGGCGGGTATAGGGCAAGTCAAGACCTTTCTCGAGATTAACTGCGGATTAAATCAAAAGCAGATCCGAATACGAATTTGATAGCAGCAAATGTATTCATACGTACGAACATGAGCGTATCAAAATGGGTATAAGAGCGTATCAAATACGATTTTTTCGATTAAAGGCCTTGCTTTTCAACATGAGGAAGGCCTCTGATTGTGCGCTACTGTCTATAAAAAGAAACCCGATTTGTAGCCTGACATCGGTAAAACAACGCGAAAAAAAATGCGGGGGCGACCCACCACCGCCCCCGCACAATCGAAATCAATCGAAATAATCGGGACAATCGAATCAATCCTGCATCACGGCAGCCGCTGCAACACGACCTTGCGCACCACACTACCAGCAGCCGTTTTCAGCTGCACCGTATACATCCCGCTGCTTAGCCACGAACCGGTATCCGAGCGACCGTTCCAGGTAGCCGTATTCGGCCCGGCAAATGCCGACAAAGGCCGCCGCACCACCTCACGGCCCTGCGCATCGCTGATCGTGAGTGTCACGTCTTCCGCTTTCGACAAATTAAACCGAAGTGTTGTCTCGCTGCTAAACGGGTTGGGCTGCACATCGAACGCCATATCGGTCGCGATTTCCTCCTCCGTGCGTGTGGTTTGCAGTTCGAACGGCACTGGATTTTCAATACTGCCCTGGTGCTGATTCGGTGCGAAGTACATGGTTTCCGTCAAGTCGCGTTCGGTGCTCGTAGCGTCGTCATACAATTTGAAACGCATTTGTTCGCCCGCCGTATTCGCGTAGGTCGTCAGGAAAAACAGGTGCGCATCCAGCGGTTCGATGTAGATCGCCTGGGCTATGCCGCGTACCTCGTTGCCGACAAAGGCTGCGAGTTCCATGTTGCTTGTCGTAGCGTTGGCACCGTTGGTGCGTAGCATACCAATCAATGTATTGCTGTGTTCGTATAGCGTTGGTTGTACATTCCAGTGGGCCGCAACGGGTATTTCCGTTTCACCTCGTGCCTCCGTCAGGTTTCCGGTGAGCGGACTTGGCGGCGGCGGGTACGTCAGCGTACCTGCTTGGGCCAACTTGATCTGGTAACCGTTGGGCGGCGACATGTACTTTAGGTTGCCTACCCAACCAAACGTTGGATTGATGTACTGCGCAAACGAATACTGGCTTTTGACAATGTCGCCGATTTGCGCCGGCAAAGAAGCGAGCGCATCGTTGATCGGCAGGGAGTAGTCGGGCACATACCCGATCCAGTTCCAGCCAGCCACTACCGGAATGTGTGTCGTGAACGGGTCTATCGGCGTGCCCTGCATACGCAGCGTATCCGGCACATCGGCCCGGTAGATGTACATCGTGGTGTTGTTCAGACTGCCGAGGGTGCCGAACCAGCCGCCGAAGTATTCGGAAAGGGCCGTCTGGCTCCGCATCAGGTCGTTTTCCGGGTGTTTGAGCGAAGCGAGCGCGGCGTTGAGGCTGTTGTCGGGGAACGCGAGGTTGAATGAAATCCAGTTCCAGCCGTAGCCTAAGGGCACCTCACGCAACAACAGGCCGCCCGTGTGGATCACCTGCGGGTTGATCGGTATGCCGATTACATTGTCGGGCTGGAACGTAAACGATTCCACTACAGAACCGTACCGTTGGCACGCCGAGGCATCCCATACTTCAATGCGCAGGGGCTTGAGCATATCGCTCGGGTCGCCATGTACGGTCAGGTAGGCTAACCACGCGTTTACCTGCGGCACATACTGTACATTGGCACGACCGCGGATTTCGTCGTCGATAAATACTGCGACGATGTCTTCCGGATCAGTCGAAAATACGCCCTCAATGTTGACTTTGAGCACCATGCCCATGGTGTTTTCAAACTGGGCGAGGTTCACATTGCCGTAGGGCGGGCGGCATACTACGCGCACCCCGATGGGCAGCGGCTCGCTGCCGCCCATAAAGAAGAGATTCTGCCCAATTTGGGTTTCCAGTACAATGGTGTCGGACCAGTGCCCGAATGCAAGCAGGGAGTCAATGGTAAAACTCACCGGCCTGATTTCGTTTGGCACCAAAGTCCCCTGGTTGGGTGTGACATGCACCCAGTCGGGTACGCCGAGTATTTTAAACGGAACCGGGTAGCCGCCCCGGTTGTGGATATTGGCAACAACCGTTTTGTTCTCATCCTCAAATTTCGTGATGCCGAGGCTGTCGGTGAGCCAACCGAGTTCGTTGCGATCCACGAAAAATTCCCAGTCGAGTGCTCCGGTTTTATTGCCGATCAGGTCCTGGATACCGCGCAGTTCAGCCCGCACGATGCGGTTCTCGAAGAACTCGTTGTTGAACGTCTGGTCAAAAACGATTTTGTTTTCGTAGCAGGTCACATTGGCGCCAATAAACGTGTTTGTGGTGGCATCGTACAAGCCTACGTTCCGTTTAAGTCCAATAAAATCCTGCTTCAACGAGTCGCAATTCACGGGCTGGTTGAAGGTGAAGGATATTTCGTCGCCCACGTTTAACACGCCGTCTGATGGTTGCGGCACGCCCACGAGGCTGGGCGGTTCGCGGTCTATGCGTCCTTTGATGATTTCGGAGAAGCCGGGTTTGTCGGTAGCGTCGCCCTTGCAAACCGCCCAGGCATGTATTTCGTAATCGCCATCGGACAATCCTGCTGTTTCCCAGAAGAACTGTGTGAAATCCGATTCTAATATCGGAGGCTTGGGGTTGGGTAACGCAGCGTAGCCCGACCAGTTCGGATTGTAATGTTCGAATACGCCCGGCAGGTTGATCCAGGCGCCGTCGCCATCAGAACGGCGGTACTGCACACGCACCAATTCAAAATCGCTGTTACTCAAGTCGTAGCCGGAAGTCGTGATGCGCCGAATGGTTCCGGGCTGGAAGGGGTCGTTTTTGATGACGACCCAGTTTTGTTCCGGCACGTTGATGTCTACCTCGCTGCAGGGGCGAATGAAGTGTGCGCTGATGTATTGCGCGGAGTACAGGATGGTGTCGTCATCGGGAAGAATACCCAGTGCATTGGCTCGGATGTCTTCACAAAGCGAGTAGAGCACCACCTCGAGGCTGTCGTATTCGTACTCCTCCGGGCCGCGGCGCAATTCGACGGTGACGGGGATGGAGGTGCCCCACGGAATAGCGTACATAATCGGCGCATCCATCGGGGATCCGTTAATGGAAATCTTGGCTCCATGCGGATTGCTTTCCGGCCCGGCGGTGAACGCATACGTCCAGGTTTCGTTGGTGGCGCTGGTGTTGCCGAAGAAAAACTTAAACACAGCCGGTTCGTTTGCCGGCACGTTTTCGGCCAAGGCTCCGCTGCCGTCCCGGAAGATCAGGCTGTTGCCTTCCCGGTGTGCAGTGTTCGGCTCCCAGGGACAGGAGGTTTGTCCGGCCTTCGTCCGGAATACGGGGGTTTTGTACACGGAGTCTATCCCCACATCTACGGTAAAGGCATCGCCAGGGTCGTTGTCCTTTAGCACATACCCGGTGGTCAGGGACTTTTCCGTACCGTTTTCGTTTTTGGTACTCTTGCTGGTGTTGGCCACAAATTTTAGCATAATAGTAAATCCGGCCTTATTAAATTCGAAACCAAAATGCGTGGCAAGAGATATCTCGCTATTGACGCCTTCTTCGGTTGAGGTCGCAAACGAGGAGTCTACGCTTTCCGAATATTCGTACTGTACCCCGGCATCAAAAGAGATATTCCGGATTGACTTTGCCTTTTCTTTCAAACCGGCGTTTCGCTCCAGAATTTGTACCCAGCGTTCTTTGGATTCGACATATCGCGCACTGTCTTCGGAGGACGCGTTCGGATCCAGTACCAGTGAATCGAGGTAGCGCATCACGTTGTTCACAATGTGGAATTCCGAGTACATAAATACCGTAGGAAAGTCTCCCGGCTCTACGTTCAACACTGTCTTTACGCTTGGCGTACAAGTTGTTTCGTTGAACGAAACCATATCGGCAAAACCGAATACGATGTTGATGGCTTCGCCCATGTAGATGTCGGCGCCCTGTGCACCGCCCACGACCAGTTCCCCGTCGTCAGTGGAAAACTTTTCACTGACGCTCGTGCAGGTCTGGAAGGTGCTGTCTGTAGTTTTTTGGTAGGTGACTTGAAACTCGGCACCGATGTCAAAGATTGGCCCAACGTTGTTGATGATCCCGACAAATGGGGTGCCGCTAATAATATTCACATTGCCTCCAAGGTGTACTTCCAAGCCTCCGCCGCCGCCTGTTTCGATGGTAGACGAAACCGTATAGGTTTTGCAAACCTTGGAATTTTCTTCCAAAAAAGCGTAGCTGCCGTCTCCAGGAGGATCGCGTAGCACGACGCTGGGCATTTCCGGGAGCAGAGTTGTAAACGTGTTTTCCTTGTTCCGGATACCGGTTACGACTACCTCCTTCACTAAACTGGATGTTCGACCACCCAGCGAAGTGCCGACGATTTGTATGGATTTCAAATACGGCGGCGATGGGTTGGGGTTTCGCACACGGAATTTGTATTCCAGTACACTTCCGCTCATAGCAGTGTCTAATACTTGCTCGCCGATGAAGTTGATGATGCGGAAATCCGCCGTATCCAGAGGACAAACGCCGTCGTCAATGACCATGTTCGTGTTATCCAGAATCGGTACGTACTGCTCTTTCAGGCCAATTAACAGCGTGACGTTTTCGTCCTTCTCCAGCACGTACACCGGCGGGCTACAACCCACTACCGAGTCCAATCCACCCAAGAGTTCAACTTCCGGCGGAGCGAAGTAGATGAAGTCAATGATGGTGTCTTTTTTGCTCAAATCCACGGTGGAGCCGCCTTGTACCTGAAAAGCGGCTTTGACATCCGGGTCGGAGTGTTCCACCACGGCTACGGTCATACTTTCGATTGGAGGCAGTTCGTCAAATTCGTACTCACCATCCTGGTTGTCTATGATAATTTGCCGTTCGAGACAGCCGTCCACCGAACGGACGCGTACAGCACACACCGTGCCCTGACCCATGCCGGGCGGGGCTTTGATGACAGATTTTTTGCAAAGTCCACCGGCGACGACCCCTTTGACCTTGCGTGTGGTGATGTCGTTGAACAAAATACCGGCGATCGGGCTGATTACATTCGTCACCTCCCAAAATGCCGGTACAAAGACGTGGTCTTCAAAAACCGGTGTGAGTTGAGCCGTTGTGCCGGGGGCAAAGTCAGCAACAAATTTGCCCGTGGAATCCGTAAACACCTTGGGTTCAAAGGACGCGCCATTGATCAAAATTTCTACGTTTTTAGCAAAGCAGTCGGTGTTTTTATAGCGGACATAACCAGATACCGGAATTGTGGAACGGTCGGTGAAATCAACCTGGTCCACCGAGGTCACACTCGGGTTTAAGGTTACCTGCCGGGTTTTGGGCAAGAATTCGTGCGGCGTGGTCATCTGCCGGGCAGCGAAGGGGGTCCATACGGCGCCGAAGTTGGTTCCATACGGCAGCAAGACCGAACCGCTGTTGTTCAAGCGGTTACCGTTGCCCTCGTTCAGGTCGAAGTAGATCCGAAGCCCGAAGTCCTGCACGTTGCGCGGGTTCTGGAAATGGTCGAGGATATTGGCTGCGCTTAGCGTGGTGTCGTAGAGAGCGATTTCGTCAATGAGACCACCAAAGTGGTCCGTGCGACCCATGCCGCTGGGGCGGGCACCGAGCATCCAGGTTTCGGTGATGTCCGACCAGTTGCCGGTAATGCCGGTGAAGGTCTGGTTGCCGAGCGCAACGCCGTTTTTGTAGGCCGTTACAAACAATTCGTTGTCGGTTAGGGTGGTATCCAGGGTAAAAGCCAAATGCTGGTATCCCATGCCCAGGTCTCCGAAATTATGTTCCTGGCCGTTGATGTAAAACCAAAGTTCGTTCATCAGGCCGTTTGGCTTGAGTAGAAGCCGGAAATCGTTGCCTGGCCAGCGCTTGCTGAGCAGGCACTGCTCGCCGTCGGGGCCAGCGCTGTTCACCCACAGTTCGAGGGTGGCCTTGGGCGTGACGGAAAAGTCGGGTAGCGTGGCATAGTCCATCAAGTCGCGCTCAAACTTGAGGGCCCGGTACATATAAAAATCCTTCATTGCCTCAGCCAGGAACGTCGTGCCGGTGCCGTAACTGGCCGATTCGATGCGGTAGTAGCCGTCCTGGTTGGTCTTGCCCATCGTGCGTACGTTCGGGCGGTCCATTTTGAAAGTGGAACCGCAGAGGTACAGTTTGTGGCGCTTGATGATATCGAAGGATTTCACGCCTTTTTCCTCGTCGAACTTCCAGTAGTGGGTGAGGTTGGGCGTGAGACTGGAGGCGGTGCCCATCATCACCTCGCCGAAATCAAGTTCGTCGAGGCGGCGGTGGTAGATACGCACTTCATCCAGGCAGCCAGCCCAGCCGCCGGTGCCGGTTCGGCTGCCGAAGTTCAGTTCGGCGGCGGAGGGCAGCAGCGTCATCGGCGCCAGGGCAATGAGTATGCCGTCGAGGTACAGCCTGCCCTGTCCGCCTTCGTAGGTGAGGGCTACGTGGTGCCAGCCGTTTTTGGTGGCATTGGGAAAAGTAGCAGAGAGAAAGGGGGTGCCGGTTTCGGTGGTGGCCACTTCGATGCCTTCACTGCCGCCGCCGCTGTTCAGGGCGCGGAAATGGAGCGGAAAGGGGGCAAAGGCTGCCACGCCGGCATTGGCGGTCGCCGAGTCGGTTTTCATCCAGAACGCCAGCGTCCAGTCGGAGCCGGAAGCGGGCAGGAAGGGCATCGTGGTGGTGTCTTGCTCCGCAAAAGCGCCGTCGGTGGGGCGGAATTTGGCCGAAAAGCCCTGCAACGGTGTGAGCGCCACGAGCACATCGGGCACGGGGCTTCCGCTGCCGGTTTGTACCCAGCCGGTGACGGTGCCGTTGGGCACCTGAAAACCGATAGCCCTGCCCGGAGCACCTTCGCCGTACAGGTTGATGCCCCGCACCTCGTAGTTGTAGGCGATGCCGGCGATGACGTTGAAGTCATTATAGGTGCGGATATTGTTGCCGACGTTGGCTAAAAAAACGCCGTCGCGGTAAATGTTGAAGCCGTCGTTGGGCGATGGGCCGAGCGCGTCAATTTCCCAGGTCAACTGGATGCGGTCGAGCAAGTCGCCCTGCGTAGCCGTGAGCGCCAGGGCAAAAGGCGGCAGCAGGTAGCGGGAGTAGAAGCCCAGAGAGGACGTTTGCTCCAGGCCGTCAAGGTACCCCACAAAGGTTTGGCCAACGGCCAGCGCCATTTTGTTTTTTTGGCTGCTGAGGCGGGCTTTACTGCCGTAGTTAAAAAAGGCAGTGCCGGAGAAGCCACTCGTGTCTATGGCCGCTTCAGGCCCGCAGGTAACCTGGGCTGACAAGGGTAGCGCACAAGCGGCAGATATAAATAGAAAAAGTAAAAGCGTATAAATTGGGCGCATGACCATACTTTTTTTGTGTGACTATAATAGTAGTGACGGGGTGACTGCCAGTCACCCCGTGACGTACAGGAGGTTACTTCACCCATATTTCGATTGCGCCTATGGCAAATTGTTCATTGTCCTCGCCTTCGTCGTTGGCATAACCAAAGTACACCCAGAACGGCGACGTGCGCCGGGCGATCATAGTGCCTGTAGCCCATTGATCCGAAACGTTGTCGGGCATGTTGTCGAAACTGCTGGCGGTCCGGAAGGCATCGTTGTTGTAATTATAGGTGTTGGAATGATACTGCGGGTGCCAGTCCCAGGCAACCCGGATTCCGCTACCGGATCCGTTGTTAGCCAAAGCACCAAAGCCGACGGAGGCACCATCCCCAAAATCCCAGTTGCCGATGGCAAAATACTTGAAGACCACTTTGACATACGTATAGGAGCCGGGAGGAGTAAATTGCTTTTTGAAGACGTGGTCGTTCGTGGCGGGCTTTAGCACCCAACCGGCGAAATCGCCGTAGTTTACTGATGCACTTGCGGCAAGAACTGAAGGATTATTCCAGGCGCCGTTGCCGCCGCTTGTGGGGGCCGAAACGGACCAGCCTTCGTTTGCGCCGCTCTCGAAGTAGTCGGTCTCCACTAAGCGCCAGTCGTTCAGGCCGTTGTACGACAGGCTGCCGTTGTTGTTGATGCCCACATTGTTGGCGTTCACGCTTCCGGTGACGGCTACGTTGCCGGGGGTGGCAGCCAGCACTTCCACGTTGTTGGCGTACAGGGAAACCTTACCGTCGGCAGTAGAGAACAGGCCGCTGTCTTTGTCGCCACTGTTGCCGTCGAAGGCGTAGCCGTTGTTGTTGGTGCCGTTCAGTCCGGGTGCCCCACCGCGGGCTAAGTAGCCCCCCACGGCAACCACGCTGTGGGTGGTGGGCAGGCTGCCGCCAACCACGAGGTTGGTGGCAATGCGAGCGCTGTCGGCAGTTATGGCACCGCTGCTGGGAAACTTGTTGTTCACGCCGATCAGCGAAAGGGCATACGGCGCGGAGGTGAGCAGCACGCGCGGCGTCAACTCGGTGGACCCTACCGTCACACCGAGGTAGTACAACTGATCGAAAGCCGCTGTGAGCGGGTTGACCGCTCCGAGCACGGCATTGTAGATGCCGCTGTTGACTTCTACCCCGGCCTGGGTTTCCTGCCAGACGATAGAACCGCCGGTCTCCTGGGTATATAATTTGAATGTCAGGCTGTACGTCCCGTCGTCCACGGCCACACCGTTGGATTTTTTCAAAATGCCCTGAATACTGAGCGTCGGGTTGGTTTGAGCCTGCAAGGTGGTTGTGGCAAAAATACATGCTCCCAAAAGGAGCAGATACGCCAGACGGATGGAAGTGCTTTTCATAAGAAATGACTGATTTTGAATTTTTTTTTGTTGGCCCGAAGGCGATGTTTGTTTAAGCGCCGCGCTTGGTGTTTTCACCAAGCGCTACCGAG